>JANMTA010000252.1:0-4232 GCA_031389965.1 Betaproteobacteria bacterium | reverse complement strand
GCGTCCGGCATGCTCGAAGTTGAAGACCTTGATCCGCGACTTGGAGATGTTGAACACTCCGTAATTGTCGTAGGAACACGCCATCTCGCACTGCAGGCAGCCGGTGCATTTGTTCGGGTCTATGTGCAACGATTTTTGCATGATGCCTCCTCTGCTGGTTATTGCCGGAATATGCGAACGGGGGTCTATTCTAGGCCGCGAGAAAACTTGATACGGAATCTTTCGATGCTGCACTGCGCCATACGAAGCTCCGGCGCGCTACCCCAGCAAAAACTCGCGTATCGGCGCGACCTGAGCCATGGCCATCAGCATAGGCGCGTGGCCGACTCCGGGCACTTCCACCAGCTTCGCACGCGGCCCGCGCTCGGTCATCTGCAGGGCCGTCTCGTGCGTCAGCAGATCCGATGTTTCGCCGCGCAGCAGCAAGGTCGGACAGGCAATGCCGTCATACAGCGGCCACATCTCGACATCCTTGCCGTCACCGCCCGCCTGCATTTCACGGAAGGACTGACTGATGCCCGGATCGTAGGCAAACTCGATCTTGCCGTCGGCGGCGGTGCGCGTCACATGCTGCGTCAGATGCCGCCACTCTTCGTCGGAGAATTTGCCGAAGGTCGCCGAGACGAAACGAACGAAGACTTCCGCCTGCCCGATGTTGTCGAAGCGCGGTGCGGCCCCGAGATAGGTGCCGATGCGCGCCAGCGAAGTCGCCGTGATCACCGGGCCGACGTCGTTCAGCACCAGCCGCGCGATCGGCGTTTCCGGCTGACAGGCGAGCGCCATGCCGATCAGGCCGCCCATCGACGTACCGACCCAGTCCACGCTTTCCGCATTCAGTTTTGCCAGCAGGGTGGTCATGTCGGCGCAATACTGCGGTATGGCGTACAGGGACTTGTTGCGCAGCCAGTCGCTGCGTCCGCGCCCCGCCACGTCCGGACAAACCACCCGGTAGTCGGCGGCCAGCGCCTGCGCCAGGAAATCGAAATCGCGCGAGCTGCGCGTCAGGCCATGAACGCAGACCAGCACCTTCGGATTCACCGCATCGCCCCACTCGACATAGGCCATGTGATGAAAGCCGGCGGCACTGAGACACTTCACTTTTCCTTCACGCATTTCCATGAAACTTCTCCTTTGGGAAAGCGCTGAATAAGCCGTCACACCGGCGAAAGCCGGTGTCCAGCGCCATATTTTTCTGGATTCCGGCTTTCGCCGGAATGACGAATTTGTACTTGTTCCGGATTTCCTTAGCGCGGCACAATCGGGCTCTCCTGCATCACCGCGATTTGCTCGCGCAGTTCGAGTATTCGTTCTTCCCAGTAGCGATTGGTGGCAAACCAGGGAAAGGCTGCGGGAAAGGCCGGATCGTTCCAGCGCCTCGCCAGCCATGCCGAATGATGCATCAGGCGCAGTGTACGCAAGGCTTCGACCAGCTGCAGTTCGCGCTCGTCGAATTCGCGGAAGGTCTCGTAACCGGCCAGCACATGGCCGAACTGCCGTCCCATCTCGTCGGCATCGCCCGACAGCAGCATCCACAGATCCTGGATTGCCGGTCCCATGCGCGCATCGTCGAAGTCCACAAAGTGCGGGCCGTCCTGGGTCCACAACACATTGCCTGCATGGCAGTCGCCATGCAGGCGCAACTGTTCGACGCGGCCGGCGCGTGCGAAACATTGGTGCACGCCTTCGAGCGCCTGGTCGGCGACACCCTGCCACACCGGTTCGAGATCCGGCGGAATCACCCGCTTGGCCAGCAGCCAGTCGCGCGATTGCACGCCGAAACTCTGGATGTCCAGTGTTTCCCGCACCGCGAAGGGCGCACGAGCGCCCACCCTGTGTATGCGCGCCATCAGGCGCCCCATCCACTCCAGTATCCGCGGCTCGCCAAACTCCGGGGCGCGACCGCCCTGGCGCGGGAACACGGCGAAACGGAAACCGCCGTGAGCAAACAGGGTTTTGCCAGCAATCACCAGGGGCGTCACCACCGGCAGTTCGTCCGCCGCCATGGCCGCGGTAAAGGCGTGTTCCTCGGCGATCTGCGCGTCGCTCCAGCGTCCCGGCCGGTAAAATTTGGCGATCAGCGGCGCGCCGTCTTCGACGCCGATCTGCCAGACGCGGTTTTCGTAACTGTTGAGCGCCATCAGGGCGCCGTCGCAGCGATAGCCGAGGCTTTCCAGCGCATCGAGAATGCGCTCCGGTTGCAGGCCGGCAAAGGGTGTGGAATCGCTGTAAGTCATGGCAGGCGGCGCAAGGTTCGGGCGTCGATTATCGTCTACCGGGCGTGCCAATAGCGCCGGCGCTCGGCACGCTCGTGCCGGAAACCGATGCCCGCAGCGGCCAGATGGACGCTGACCGCACCATCGGCGTCCGTCCGGTGCAGCCTGGCGCCGCTTTCCAGGTAGCGCGCCACAACCTCCTCTTTCGGATGGCCGAAGCGATTGCGATAGCCGACCGGGAAGATCACGTCGCGTGCCGCCACGGCGCCGATGAAGCCGGGCGTCGACGAAGTCTTGCTGCCGTGGTGCGGCACCGTCATCACCGCGGCCGCCAGAGCCGGGCGCTGACCCGCCAGCAGTGACTGTTCCGACGCCGCCTCTATATCCGAAGTCAGCAGCATCGTCTTGCCGCCTGCGTTGATGCGCAACACGCAACTGAGGTCGTTGGTCTTGCGCGAAAGCGGTTCGGCGCCGGGATGTAGCATCGCGAAAGCAACCCCGTCCCAGTTCCAGGCATCGCCGTCGCGGCACAATTCGTGCGGCACCGGCTGCGCCGACAGGGCATGTTCGAAGGGCAGCGAAGTTTTCAGGGCCGCCACCGGCAGCGCCGCCAGCACCGAGGCCGCACCGCCCTCGTGATCCTTGTCGGCGTGGCTGATGACCATGACATCGAGCCGGCGCACCCCCAGCGCCCGCAGATAGGGCGCGATGATGCGGTTGCCGCTGTCGGCGTCGGCGGAAAATGCCGGCCCGGCATCGAACAGCAGGTCGTGGGTGGCCGTCTGCACATGGATCGCCAGGCCCTGACCGACGTCGAGCACCGTTATCGCGGCCACGCCGGCTGTGGGACGCGGCGGCAGCACCGTCAGCAGCGGCAGAAAGGCCAACAGCCCCAGCCAGCGCGACGGAAAGCCGCGCGGCAGCAGCAGCCAGATGCCGCCGGCCAGCGCCAGCAGCACCGCCCATGCCGGCGGCGCGGCCTGCTGCCACATCGCCAGCGGCAGGCCGGCGAGCCAGTCGATGAAGCGCATCAGCCAGGCCGTGAAGAAATGCGCCAGGGCCAGAAGAGGATCGAGCAGCGGCAGAGTTCCCAGCAAAGCCAGCGGCGTGATGACGAAGCTGACCAGCGGAATCGCCAGCGCATTGGCCAGCGGCGAAACCAGCGAGAACTGCTGGAACAGGGCCAGCAGCGCCGGCAGCATGCCCAGCGTGACCGCCCATTGCGCACGCCCCCATTCCATCAGCCAATGCACAGGCCCCAGCCGCCCGCTGCCGATATGAAACAGCAA
This sequence comes from Betaproteobacteria bacterium, assembly GCA_031389965.1. GTDB lineage: Bacteria > Pseudomonadota > Gammaproteobacteria > Burkholderiales > Rhodocyclaceae > Sulfuritalea. Next base: position 730 of record JANMTA010000252.1, on the reverse strand, counting down.
AGCCACCGCGCCGAAAGACAGCCAGAAGCCGGCCGCCAGCACCGCCCAGGGATCAAGCAGCAGGACCAGCAAGAGCGCCAGCAGCAGCACGCGCGAGCCGGCGAGTTGGCGCGCCGTGAGCCGTGCGGCCACCACCACGCCGAGCATGTACAGCGTGCGTTGTGCCGGCACGGCAAAACCCGCCAGCAGGCAATAACCGAAGGCCGCGAGAAACCCGCCGACAGCCGCCGCATGCTGCGCCGGAATGCGCAGCGGCAAAGTCGCCGAACGCCGCCACAGCCAGTTGATCAGCGCGTAGGCCAGCCCCGCCAGCATGGTCACATGCAGGCCGGAAATGCTCATCAGATGGGTAATGCCGGTGCGGGCGAAGGTCTGCCACAAGCCGGGATCGATTGCGTGCTGGTCGCCGATGGCCAGTGCGATCAGGATGCCGGCATACGGCGCGCTGGTCACGTCGGGCAGCGCGGCGTAAAAGCGGTCGCGAATTGTTTCGCGCAGCATTTCCACTGCGTAGGCGGGTTGCCAAACCCGGGCGTCGATGCGTGAGGCGCTGCGCGGACGCACGTAGCCGGTGGCACGGATGCCGCGCTCGAACAGCCACGCCTCATAGTCGAAGCCGTAGGGATTGAGGTTGCCGTGCGGGCGCTTCAAGCGCACCGTGAAGCGCCAGCGCTCGCCGGCGCGCACGGGAACCAGCGGCGAGGCCTCGTCATCTTCATCATTGCGGCCG
>JANMTA010000243.1:0-8546 GCA_031389965.1 Betaproteobacteria bacterium | reverse complement strand
CGTCAGCAGGCGATCGATATTGGGGTGCTTGCCGGGGTTCTGCCGGGCGTCTTCCGTGTGCTCGGCATACAACTCCAGCCCTTTGCGTGCAGCTTCCGCGGTAATGGCGCCGTAGATCTGTCCGAGATGGTTGTAGATCGACAGCGAGCCGGCCTGACCGGGCTTGTTTTCAATTGTGGCGACCACGGCGGAATCGCCGTCGAGCAACTGGATCGCGGTCAGATGCGATACTCGAGGCAGTTGTTTCAGATTGTCGGCAAAAGCCATTTCAGATGCGCTTTGCCAGTTCAGCCGCCTTGCCGATGTAGGAGGCCGGTGTCATGTCGAGCAGACGCTGGCGATCAGCTTCAGGCAATGGCAGTTTCGCGATGAATTCGCGTAGAGCCTGCTGCTCGATGCCCTTGCCCCGCGTGAGTTCCTTGAGTTGCTCGTAGGGGTTGGGCACACCGAAGCGGCGCATCACGGTCTGTACCGGTTCAGCGAGTACCTCCCAGGCGTCGTCAAGGTCTTCGGCGAGGCGCTGCGGATTGGCTTCGAGCTTGCTCAGTCCGCGCAGGGTGGAGTCGAAGGCCAGCAGGGTATAGCCGAAGGCGACGCCCATGTTGCGCAGTACGGTGGAATCGCTCAGGTCGCGCTGCAGACGGGACACCGGCAGTTTTTCCGCCAGGTGACGGAGTACGGCGTTGGCCAGCCCCAGGTTGCCTTCCGAGTTTTCGAAGTCGATCGGATTGACCTTGTGCGGCATGGTCGATGAGCCGATCTCGCCCTCCTTGAGCTTCTGTTTGAAGTAGCCCAGTGAAATGTATTGCCAGATGTCGCGGTCCGCATCGATCAGAATGGTGTTGGCGCGCGCCATGGCGTCGAACAGTTCGGCCATTGCATCGTGCGGTTCGATCTGGATGGTGTAGGGATTGAACTCCAATCCCAGTGACTCGATGAAGCGGCGGTTGAAGCTTTCCCAGTCGACATCCGGATAGGCCGCAAGGTGGGCGTTGTAGTTACCCACCGCGCCGTTGAATTTTGCGCTGAGCGATACCGCGGAAATCTGTTTGCGGCTGCGGATCAGTCGCGCCGCGATATTGGCCATTTCCTTGCCCAGCGTGGTAGGCGTGGCGGGTTGGCCGTGGGTGCGGGCCAGCATGGGCAGTTCGGCAAGCTGGTGTGCCAGGTCGCGCAGGCGAGCGATCAGACGATCAAACTGCGGCAGAAGGATTTCGGCTACGGCGTCCTTCAGCATCAGCGCGTGGGACACGTTGTTGATGTCTTCGGAGGTGCAGCCGAAATGGATGAACTCGCTGACGCGCATGACTTCGGCGTTGCCGGCCAAGCGATCCTTGAGCCAGTATTCCATGGCCTTGACGTCATGATTGGTGCGGGCCTCGATGCCCTTGATGGCTTCCGCTTCCACGACAGAGAAATTGGCGATGACCGTGTTCAGTTCGATGAGCGTGGCATCGGAAAACACCTTGCATTCGGGGAGTTCACCGGCGGCAGCGAGTGCCTTGAGCCATTCGATTTCGACACGAACGCGATTGCGTATAAGTCCGTACTCGGAAAAATGGATGCGCAGGCTTTCGACCTTGGCGGCGTAGCGACCGTCCAGCGGCGAAAGTGCGGTGAGTGCGTTGAGTGTCATGGCTTTGGCGGGAAAAGGTCGATGCGCGGCACGGCAGCAACGATGAGGATGATTTTAACATGCAGGCTGCGGCTGCCTGATCACGGCCGGCAGCCGGCATTGCGCAACATGGTATAGTTTTGCCGCCCTGCACATACGTGATTCGATCTCATGAAACTGATTGCTTCCCTTACCAGCCCATATGTCCGCAAGATTCGAATCGTGCTGGCAGAAAAGAAGATCGACTGCGATCTGGTTCTCGATTCACCCTGGGTAGAGGGTAATCAAGTGGCAGCGGTCAATCCGCTGGGCAAGATCCCTGTGCTGGTGCTCGACGATGAAAGCACCCTCTTCGATTCCCGCGTCATCGCCGAGTATCTGGATACCGTGGCGCCGAATAATCGCCTGATACCCGCTTCAGGCCGCGAACGCATCAGTGTGAAGCGCTGGGAGGCGCTGGCGGATGGCGTTCTTGATGCCGCAGTCGCGGCCTTTCTCGAGGCTAAGCGTCCCGATGGCGAACGCAGTCCGTCGTGGATTGAACGTCAGCGCGGCAAAGTCAATCAGGCCTTGAAAGGCATGTCCGATGACCTCGGGGAACAGCCCTGGTGTCATGGCAACAGCCTTTCGCTGGCGGATATCGCTGTCGGCTGTGCGCTGGGTTATGTTTCCTTCCGGCTCGGCGACATCCGGTGGAGCGCGCAGTACCCCAATCTCGCACAGCTCTACGAAAAGCTCATGCAACGTCCTGCGTTTGTGGAAACTGTGCCGCAGGGCTAGCTTTCGTCTTTGCCCGCCCCGGGTTGGGACGCCGTCCCGTCAAGGCGGGCTATCAGCCGCGGTAGCAGGTTTTTTTCGGCTTGATGGGTGAGTTCTCCCATTAATTGATCCGCAAGGCCGTCCGTGACCTTGAGGACTGCGTGCGGCAACTCCTGATCGAGCCAGCGCGAAAGCTCCTCGCGCAGGGCGTCAAGGTGTTGCTGCATGTGCGGTGGTGCGGTGGCAAGCGCCGCGTCGTGTTCCGTGACGATGTCGGTGAGAACCGGTAAATCGTCCTCAGGCGGCGGAGTTTGTGCTGCCTCCGGCGACGCTCCTGCAAGAAAGACCCGTGTGCGTCGAATCAGTGCATCGGCCTTGCGCAGGACGTCTTCAGTATTGTCGTCAGCCATCCCCTAAATACCTCCCGAGATATCGCAGTTTTCCAGTGGATAGCCACGTTCGCGATAAAAGCGGAAGCGCTCACGGCCCGGGACCCGGTCTTCATCTTCGACACTGATGATTTCAACCAGGTGCTGAAAGCGGCTGAAGCCGGGCGGGATATCGTCCGACAGGTTCAACAGGCAGCCGTCGTGCGGGGGTGTCTCGAGTTCCGGGGCAAGGATGATCGGGGTCTCTGTAGCCAGCTTGTCCTTGGCTCTACAGTGGGGCGTAAAACCGGTCGCCTGGTGTGTCCACAGCAGGCGGTCCAGTTGTTCGCTGCGCTCGCCGGCCGGCACATATACCAGTACCTGCCTGCCTTCGCTGCCGGCACGCGTGAGCCACGCGGCAACCGCCTGGAGCCGGTCGCGTGCGCCGTGGAAAAAGGTGATCTGCGTCATCCCCGCTTGCGCTTGCCGGCCGGCTTCCGGGCTCGACTCGCGCGATCCATCAGGAAATGGGCGAGCAAGGGCACCGGTCGCCCGGTGGCGCCCTTCTCCTTGCCCGAGCGCCAAGCGGTGCCAGCGATGTCAAGGTGTGCCCAGTGGTACTTTTCGGTGAATCGGGCAAGGAAGCATGCCGCCGTGATGGTGCCACCGGGGCGGCCACCGATATTGGCCATGTCTGCAAAGTTGCTTTTCAACTGTTCCTGGTAGTCATCCCAAAGGGGTAGCTGCCAGGCGCGATCATAGGAGTCGTGGCCGGCATCGAGCAGTTCCTTCGCCAGTCCGTCGTTGTTGGCGAGCAGGCCGGTGGCCACGTGTCCCAGCGCAATCACGCAGGCCCCTGTCAGCGTGGCAATGTCAACCACGCACTCTGGATCGAAGCGCTCAACGTAGGTGAGCGCGTCGCAAAGTATCAAGCGGCCCTCGGCATCCGTGTTGAGGATCTCGACGGTCTGGCCCGACATCGACGTGATGACATCACCCGGTTTTGTGGCCGCACCTCCCGGCATGTTTTCCGTGGATGGAATGACGCCGATGACGTTTAGAGGCAGTTTCATCAGAGCCGCCGCCTTGAGTGCCCCCAGCACGCTGGCAGCGCCGCACATGTCATACTTCATTTCGTCCATTTCCTGCCCCGGCTTGAGTGAAATACCGCCGGAATCGAAGGTGATGCCCTTGCCGACCAGTATTACCGGCTTTGCTCCGGAGGTATCCCCGGCATGGCGCAGGACGATAAATTTTGGCGGCTCGTGCGACCCTCGAGCGACTGAGAGCAAGGTGTTCATGCCGAGCTTTTCCATGTCGGCACGGTCGAGAATATCGACACCGAGGCCATGGGATTTTGCGAGCTGCCTGGCCTGGTCGGCGAGATAGGTCGGTGTGCAGATGTTGCCCGGCAGATTGCCGAGATCCTTGGCCAGTTCCATTCCGGCAGCAATCGCCAATCCTTCAGCCAGTGCTGCTTCAGCGCTGGATAACTCATTGCGGCGGGTGACGCAGAAGGTCAGTTTTCGCAGCGGCCGACGTACTTCTTCCTTCTTCGACTTGAGGCGATCAAACCGGTAGAGCGTTTCCTGTACGACGAGTGCGGCTTGTCGAATCTTCCAGGCAACGTCGCGTTTCTTGACATTGAGCTCAGTCAGATACATCGTGCCGTCGAAACCGCCGGTTTCATTAAGCTGGCGGACTGCCATGGTCAATGCGGCGCGGTACTCCTTTTCGCGAAACTCCCTTTCCTTGCCCAGCCCTACCAGCAGGATGCGGTCCGCCTCGACACCCGGCACATTGTGGAGCAACAAGCTGGTGCCGGATTTGCCTTCCATGTCGCCACGGCGCAGGATGTCGCTGAGGAACTGGTGGGCTGCATTGTCAAGAACCTCCGCGGCTGCAGACAGCTTTCTCGCTTCGAAGATGCCGACTACGACACAGGCGCTGCGCTGCTTTTCCGGGCTTCCGCTTTTTATGCTAAATTCCAAAATACTCTCCTTGGGATCTGCAGGAAATCAAAGAAATTGTTCTGTTTCGGGCGATTTCCGTTTCTGCCCCGATTATTCCCCAAGTTTTCACTAAAAGTCAAAGTCGATACTCCGCTACACGATGATTTATCAGCGCGCTGCAATCCGGGAGTTCACCCATACAGCGGCAGGGATTTTTGTCGCGCTCTTCGCGATTCTGGTGACCATCCAGCTGATTCGTCTGCTGGGCGATGCGGCAGGCGGGAAACTGGCCTCTGAAGCCGTTCTTGCTCTCCTTGGATTCCGTTCTATCGGCTATCTGCCGGTGTTGCTGTCGCTGACAATCTTTGTTGCCGTCCTGATGACTTTATCGCGCTGGTATCGGGACTCGGAAATGGTAGTCTGGCTGGCGTCGGGAATGCCGCTGACCGCCTGGATCAAGCCGGTATTGAAGTTTGCGGGACCGCCCGTGATCGTGATAGCTGCCCTTTCGCTGTTCCTGAGCCCCTGGGCATCGCAGAAGAGCGAGGTTTACCGGCGGAGCATGGACCCGCGCGACGATGTGGCGCGCGTGTCACCCGGCTCATTCAATGAGTCAAAGGCGGCTGACCGTGTATTTTTTGCCGAGAGCATGGCCGACGAGGATGGGAAGGTCAAGAACGTCTTCGTGAGTTCCATTCAGCAGGGGCGGCTGGGTGTGATGGCGACCGCACAGGGCCATACAGAAACCATGCCCAACGGTGACCGCTTTATTGTCCTTGATCGCGGGCGACGCTACGAGGGCACTGCGGGCACCGCGGAGTATCGGGTGATGGAGTTCGAACGTTATGCCTTGCGCATTGAGACCAGGGAGGCCCGCGCTTTCGAGGATGCGGCGCGCAGCAAACCGCTGTGGGAACTCCTGCAGGACCCAAAGCGGGTTAATCTGGCTGAACTGATGTGGCGTATCGGAATTCCACTCGCGGCCCTGAGTCTGGCGGTACTGGCGATACCTCTGGCCTTCGTCAATCCACGTGCGGGGCGGACAAATAATTTTCTGATTGCTCTGCTTGTATACATGATTTATAGCAACTTGCTCAGCGTCAGCCATGCTTGGGTAGCGGCGGGGAAGTTGAGATTTGAGATTGGCCTCTGGGCCGTGCACGTCGGCATGTTCCTGCTTCTGATCGTTCTCTTTTATCACCGGCAGAATCCCCTTGCCAGGGGAAAGTTAAGGTGGCGCTAAAAATTTACGTGCGCCATCTGGCGCGCGAGATTTATGCATCCACGGGCCTTGTGCTTCTGGCCTTCCTGATGCTGTTTGCTTTTTTTGATCTGATCTACCAGCTTGAGAGCGTAGGCAAGGGCGGCTATCAGATTCAGCATGCCATCGGTTACGTGATACTGACCTTGCCCGGGCGCTTGTATGAGTTGTTCCCGATCGGTGTTCTGATCGGTAGCCTGTATGCGCTAACTGTACTGGCTCGTCACTCCGAGATTACGGTGCTGCGCGCGGCAGGGCTCTCCACGGGGGATTTGTTGCTTACGTTGACCAAGATCGGGCTGGTGTTTTCCGCTTTGACCCTGTTGGTGGGCGAATTTGTTGCCCCGCCCTCTGAGCGGGCCGCCCAGCAACTTAGATTGAGGGCAATGGGCGCATTGGTGGCACGGGAGTTCCGCTCAGGTCTGTGGGTCAAAGACGAACGCTCCTTCGTCAATGTTCGCCAGGTCCGTCCTGATGCGTCTCTGAAGAATATTAGTGTGTTTGAATTTGATGATCGGTTCCAGTTGGTGTCGATTACTCAAGCTGAGCGTGGCCGCTATCTCGGTGTCGACACATGGTCGCTGGCTGGAGTGGTCCGCACCGTGTTTTCGGATGATGCGGCACACGTGGAAAAGTATTCCGAACTGACCTGGAAGTCAGCGCTCAATCCGGACCTGCTGGCAGTGCTTATGGTGAGGCCGGAACGAATGTCGCTGGTAAATTTGTACCTCTTTATTCGCCACTTGAGCGCAAATCAGCAAAAGACCGATCGCTACGATATCGCGATGTGGAAGAAGTTGATCTATCCGCTGGCAGCGTTGGTGATGATGGCCCTGGCACTGCCGTTTGCCTATATGCAGGACCGCATGGGTGCGGTCAGTGTTCGCGTTTTTGCCGGGATTATGCTCGGCATCGGTTTTCACATGCTGAATGGACTGTTTTCCAGCCTTGGCGTAATCAACAGTTGGCCGCCCTTCTTTTCCGCGATAACACCGAGCGCGCTTTTCCTGGTGACTGCTGCCGGCATGTTATGGTGGGTTGAGCGACGCTGAGTTGTCGTTCAGTCACGCTTGAACACCAGGCGGGTACCCGCCAGGCGGTCATGAAGGAACTGGCGGTCGCGATCAAACAGCGCCCAGAGAACTCCCGCACCCAGATACACCAGGCTGGGCCAGGCAAGAACATAACGAAGTGCCAGACGTCCCAGCGAAGGCGCCGCCCCGCCCGGTGTTGACAGCCGGATCTTCCAGGTTTGCATGGCCAAGGTCTGCCCGCCATGGTGCCAATACCAGACAAAGTAGGCGCCCAGCACTATGAAGACGTGGCTCAGCAACACCCAGCCCGGCAAAGCGAGTCCGAATCCCATACCCAGGGCAAGATGCGGCAGCATGAAGCCTACTGACAGCACGCCAAGCAGCAGCAGGCCTTCGTAAGCCATGCTGGCGATGCGACGGCGGAGACCAGGCAGTTCGTCACTGGGGGTTGCTGCTGGCTCTGACATGGTAGCGGGCTAGCGGGCTGCGGGTTGGTCGACGGAAGTGACCGACGGTGGGACGCTGGATATGGGCGGTTTGGCGACAACTGCCGGCTTCGATGGGGCGGGGCGGGGGGGTGGTTTCCGGGCTGCCTCGGCCTTAAGGCGGTTTCTTTCGCTCTCAGGAAGTTCCTCGTATTCCTGCCACTTGAGCTTCACCGCCTCCTTTTTCTCGGGAGGCGCCTTTTGCAGCGACCGGTACTTTTCCCTTGCTCGCTTGCGTTCCTCCGGCGTCAGCTTGGCCCAATCGGTCATCCGCTTCTGTACGCGTACTTGCTCGTCCGGGCTCAGGGACGGGTAGCGCTGGGCGATACCCAGCCACTTCTTTCGGGGGAAACCGTCCATCTTGTCCCATTCGCCGGCCAACGGAGCAAGAACGCGCTTCTGCTCGGCGTTCAGTTCAGACCAAGATGGCTGTGGCAGCGGAGGAGCGATGACTGCATGGCTGAGCGGAGAGGCCAGCCAAAGCGCTACTGCGAAGATGAGTCCGAAGCGCGCTCGAGCCATGCCTGGAAGCCTCGATCAAGATATGCGGAAGGGGGCAGTTCGTCGGCAAGGAGGGCGCTGTCGATTTCCTCGTATTCCTGAGCTTGCACAAAAGCATTCCAGTAGTAGGTGCCCGTGGCGCCAACGAACAAAGCCATAACGGCTACCAGACTGCGCGCGTTGGCCAGCACCGAAAACTCGAGATCACGCCCGATTCCGGCCAGGCGCAAGCCTTCTACCGGCATTTTTTGGCAATCCACGGCAATCTGGCGGGCGTCATGGAGACGGCCGGCCACACCTGGATCAAGGTTATCCACACCCTGATTGAGGATCTGCCTTGCTTTGTAGCCGAATTCAGTATCTTCATTCATAACTTTATGCCTTTTGCTCCGAGTGCTGCAGCCAAGGTGTGGGTAGCGCGCGAGCAATGTGTTTTCACGCTTCCTTCCGAACAACCCATTGCCGCCGCTGTTTCGGCAATATCCATCTCCTCCCAGTAACGCATCAGGAAGGCTTCACGTTGACGTGGCGGCAACTTTTCAATCTCTTTTTCAATAACACCAAGGAGTTG
>JANMTA010000222.1:0-12529 GCA_031389965.1 Betaproteobacteria bacterium | reverse complement strand
GCCATGGAGCGAATCCGGCGCATACGGCAGGTGGACGAGCGGCATCACTTGACGCTGGTGTGCCGGGATCTGTCGGAACTCGGCCAGTACGCGGTGGTGGATAACTCGCAATACCGCATGCTGCGGGCTGCGACGCCAGGCCGTTACACGTTCATCCTGAAAGCCACCCGGGAAGTGCCCAAACGCCTGCTGAACCCGAAGCGCAATACCATCGGCCTGCGCGTCCCGGATCATCCGGTGGTAAACGCCCTGCTCGAGGAATTGCACGAGCCGATCCTGAGTTCGACCCTGATCCTTCCGGGCGACGGGCTGCCGCTGAACGATGGCGAGGAGATACGCGAACGGCTCGGCCAGGATGTCGATGTGATTCTCGACGGCGGATCGTGCGGGATCGAAATGACCACTGTTGTGGATCTGACATCGGAAATGCCGTCCATCGTCAGGCAGGGACGGGGCAGTGCCGCGCCATTTGGAGTATCGGCATGAGGCCTGGCTTCCGTCACAGCATTGAGGATGTACCAGAACGCCTGACGTTTCAAAATATTGTCTTGATCGGGGAATTCAATGTTCGTTGATCGTGTGTTGTCAGGTATGCGCCCCACCGGAAGCCTGCATCTCGGCCACTACCATGGCGTACTCAAAAATTGGATTAGGTTGCAGCATGAATACCAATGCCTGTTTTTCGTCGCGGACTGGCACGCGCTGACCACCCACTACGATACCCCCGAAATTATTGAACACAATGTCTGGGACATGCTGGTGGACTGGCTTGCCGCCGGCGTTGACCCGTCGCAGGCGACCCTGTTCATCCAGTCGCGCGTGCCGGAGCACGCGGAGTTGCATCTTCTGCTGTCCATGATCACGCCGCTGGGCTGGCTTGAGCGGGTGCCGACCTACAAGGACCAGCAGGAGAAACTCACTGAAAAGGACCTGTCGACCTACGGTTTTCTCGGGTATCCGCTGCTGCAGGCCGCCGATATCCTGATCTATCGCGCCAACCGCGTCCCGGTCGGCGACGACCAGGTGCCTCACGTCGAATTCACGCGCGAAATCGCGCGCCGTTTCAACCACCTGTATGGCCGCGAACCGGGCTTCGAGGACAAGGCACGCGAAGCGGTGAAGAAACTCGGCAGCAAGCGCGCCAAACTCTACGACGAGTTGCGCACCCGCTACCAGGAAAAGGGTGAGGGCGAGGCGCTGGACCAGGCGCACGAATTGCTGAACGAAGCGCAAAGCCTTTCGCTGGGCGACCGCGAGCGCCTGTTCGGCTGGCTCGAAGGCACGCGCAAGATGATTCTGGTCGAGCCCGACGCGCTGCTCACCCATGCCTCGCGCATGCCGGGGCTGGATGGCCAGAAGATGTCCAAGTCCTACGGCAACACGATCACGATGCGTGAGGATGCCGACGCCGTCACCCGGAAGATTCGCACCATGCAGACCGATCCGGCGCGCGTGCGCCGCACCGACGCAGGCGACCCAGACAAGTGCCCGGTGTGGCAGTTTCACCTGATCTATTCCAGCGATGAAGTTCGCAGCTGGGTCCAGACCGGATGCCGCTCGGCCGGGATCGGCTGCATCGAATGCAAGCAGCCGGTGATCGACGGCGTACTGCGGGAACAGGAGCCGATGCGCGAGCGGGCGAAGATGTACGAGGACGATCCGCAACTGGTCAGGAACATCATCGCGGATGGCTGCGAAAAGGCACGCAAGCTGGCTCAGGACACGATGCGCGACGTGCGCGAAGCGATAGGACTCGACTACCCGTGATCGAAACCGCCATTCCGGATCCGGCCGGTGCGCAGCTTGCCGCGCAGGTCGCCGTAGCGCCAGCGCCAGCGCTGTGCGTCCCTGCGGGAACTTTCGAGGTGGATGCGGTGCTCGCAGAGCATCGGCCCCGGGTCTATGGCGAGTTCATGGCCGAAATGCCGCGCGACCTCTACATCCCGCCGGATGCGCTGGAGATCATTCTCGATTCCTTCGAGGGACCGCTGGACTTGCTGCTGTACCTGATTCGCCGCGCCAATATCAACGTGCTCGATATTCCGATGGCGCCGCTCACGGCGCAGTATCTGGTGTATGTCGAGGCGATGCGCAAGGGCAATCTGGAACTCGCCGCCGAGTACCTGCTGATGGCCGCCATGCTGATCGAGATCAAGTCGCGCATGCTGCTGCCGCGTCCGCCCAAGGCGGAGAATGGCGAGCCGGAAGATCCGCGTGCCGAACTGGTGCGTCGCCTGATTGAATACGAACGCATGAAGGCCTCGGCAGCAAAGCTGGACGAGATGCCGCAGGCGGGGCGCAACTACGAATGGATCACGGTGTGGATCGCCGACAAGGTGGTCGAGCGCCAGCCCGAAGTCAGCCTGCATGATTTGCAGGTGGCCTGGCTGTCGCTGATGAAGCAGGCCAGAGTGCATCAGCACCACAAGATCCGTCGCGAGGAGCTCTCCGTGCGCGAGCACATGAGCGCCATCCTGCGGCGCCTGCAGGGCGGCGGCTACGTCGTGTTCGATCAGTTGTTCGATATCACCCTGGGCGCCCAGGGGCTGGTAGTGAGCTTTCTCGCCATGCTTGAACTGGCGCGCGAAGCGCTGATCGAAATTACCCAGAACGAGGCCCTGGCGCCCATTTACGTGAAGCTACCCGATGCTGCCGCTGTATAAACCCGATGACTACAAGCGTGTGCTGGAAACCGCGCTGCTGGTGGCTGCCGAGCCATTGCCCCTGTCCGAGCTGAAAAAGCTCTTCGATCAGGAGTTCGATGACGATACCTGGCGTACACTGCTGGACGACCTGCGCCGCGACTGGGCCAACCGGGGCGCTGAACTGGTGCAGCTGGCGTCGGGCTGGCGCTTCCAGACCCGTCCGGAGTATCAGTCCTACCTGGACCGTCTGAAGAACGACAAGCCGCCGAAATATTCGCGTGCGGTAATGGAAACACTGGCAATCATTGCCTATCGTCAGCCCGTGACGCGTGGCGACATCGAAGACATACGGGGCGTGGCGGTCTCCCCGAATATTCTGAAGACGCTTGAAGGACGTGGCTGGATCGATGCGGTGGGGCATCGGGATGCGCCCGGGCGGCCGGCACTGTATGCAACGACACGACGCTTTCTCGACGACCTCGGCTTGCGCAGTCTCACTGAACTGCCGCCACTTACTGAAATTGAAAGGGTGATGGACCTTGGACAATCCGCAATCTCCGAAGCCCCCCCGGTCCAGGCGCGGGCCGAAGAGTCGGGCACCGAGCACGCCGGCAACGCCGGATCCGGGCAGCCGGCAGAGCAGCCGTCAGCGCCGCAGCCAGACCACGGCCCAGCCGGACCCGTCGCCGGCGGGCAACTCGACCTCACCCGGCCACAGCCCGAAGGGCCCGCCGCAGCGCCAGAACCGCAAAGCTAGTCCTTTCCGCTCGCCACAGGGACCTCCAAGGCCCCAGGCGGACGCTCCGCGCCTGCGCGGCGGCTCCTCGCTGCCGGCCCATGCCAGGCGTCGCAACGACCCCGTCTTCATTGATCCGCCCAAGCTGCACAAGGCGCTGGCCGATGCCGGCTACGGTTCGCGGCGCGAGATCGAAGAATGGATCGTCGCCGGGCGTGTCAGCGTCAATGGTCTGCCGGCGCACGTCGGCCAGCGCGTCGGCCCGGAAGACAAGATCCGCCTCAATGGCAAGCTGGTGCAGCTCAAATTTCTCCTGCGCCTGCCGCGCGTGCTGGTCTATCACAAGCCCGAAGGCGAGATAGTTTCCAAAGACGACCCCGATGGCCGCCCCAGCGTGTTTGCCAAATTGCCGCGGCTCAAGAGCGGGCGCTGGGTGTCGATTGGCCGGCTGGATTTCAATTCCTGCGGCCTGCTGCTGTTCACCAACGACGGCGGCCTGGCCAACCGGATGATGCATCCGCGCTATGAAATCGAGCGCGAATACGCGGTGCGGGTTCTGGGGGAGGCGACACCGGAAATGCTGGAGCGTTTGCGCAGCGGCATCCAGCTCGAAGACGGCCTGGCCAGCTTCAGCCTTATCGCAGAAGCCGGTGGCGAGGGTTCCAACCGCTGGTACCGCGTGGTTCTGACAGAAGGACGCAATCGCGAGGTGCGGCGCATGTTCGAGGCCGTAGGCCTGCTGGTCAGCCGCTTGATGCGTGTGCGCTACGGACCGGTGCACCTTTCGCCGCGGCTGAAACGCGGTCAATGTCGCGATCTGGAGCAGGGCGAGGTGCAGGAACTGCTGAAGCTGCTGCCGCCGGAACGCAAGACCACTCTGCCTGGTGCAGGGGGGGCGTATCCGGATGGCGAAGACGGATTCGACCAGGACCAACAGGACCCTGGCCTCGACGGCAAGCGATTTGATTTGGCAGAGAAATAAGGCCTCTGCTATAATCGTGCGGCTTTGGTTGGCACCGTGTTCTCGGGAGAGAGAAGGAATGGGCTTTTTGGCCCATTTTCTATTTGTGCGATGAGTTTGTGAGTTTTCATGCAACTGCTTGATTTAATTGAGACGACTGTTGTTGGTTTGGGCTACGAACTGGTCGAATTCGAGACCAGTCCGCGCGCCCGGATGTTGCGCGTCTTTATCGACAGGCCGCAAGGCGCGCAGACGGAAAAGAGTGGCATCAACGTCGAAGACTGCGTGGCCGTGAGCAGCCAGCTCAGCCGCGTGTTCATGGTCGAGAACGTCGACTATGACCGCCTTGAAGTCTCATCTCCCGGACTTGATCGGCCGCTGGTCAAAGTCGCCGACTACAGGCGCTTTGCCGGGCAGGAGGTGCAGCTGAAATTGCGCGTTCCGCTGGGTAAGCAGCGCAACTTCAGCGGCGTGCTGGAGGGCCTGCGGGAAGAAGGTGGAGTTGAAACGGTGTGCCTGCGAATGAATGAAACACTGCATCAGTTCGCGCTCGAGAATATCGATCGGGCGCGCCTGGTGCCCAAGTTCTGATAAATGCTGGAGGACTCACATGAGCCGTGAATTGCTGCTGTTGGTCGATGCCCTGGCCCGCGAGAAGAATGTGCCGCGAGACATCGTCTTTGGTGCACTTGAGCTGGCCCTGGCGTCGGCGACAAAGAAGCGCACCAACGACGAAGCCGACGTGCGCGTGGATATTGACCGTGAAACCGGCGAATACGAGTCCTTCCGTCGCTGGCTGGTGGTTGCCGACGACATGGTCGAGAACCCGGAACAGCAGATCGGCCTGACCGCTGCGCAACAACAGCTTTCGGACATCGTGCTCGAAGACTTTATCGAGGAGGGGCTGGAGCCCATCGATTTCGGCCGCATCGGCGCTCAGGCGGCGAAGCAGGTCATCCTGCAAAAGATTCGCGATGCCGAGCGTGAGCAGTTGCTCAATGACTTTCTTGATCGCAAGGAATTCCTGGTCAGCGGCACCGTCAAGCGCATGGAGCGCGGCAGTGCCATCATCGAAGCCGGTCGCATCGAGGCCCTGTTGCCGCGCGACCAGATGATCCCCAAGGAAAACCTTCGTCCCGGCGACCGCGTGCGTGCCTGGCTGATGAAAATCGATCGTCAGGCCAGAGGTCCGCAACTGATCCTGTCGCGTACGGCTCCCGAATTCATCATGAAGCTGTTCGAGCTTGAAGTGCCGGAGATCGAGGATGGCCTGCTCGAAATCAAGGCCGCCGCCCGCGATGCCGGCATGCGCGCCAAGATTGCCGTCAAGTCGAACGATTCCCGCGTCGATCCGATCGGCACCTGCGTCGGCATGCGTGGTTCGCGCGTGACCGCAGTGACCAACGAACTGTCCGGCGAACGGGTGGACATCATTCTGTGGTCAGCCGATCCGGCCCAGTTCGTCATCGGTGCGCTGGCGCCGGCCGAGGTTCAAAGCATCATGGTCGACGAAGAAAAGCATGCGATGGATGTCGTGGTCGACGAGGACAACCTGGCGATCGCCATCGGCCGCGGCGGACAGAACGTGCGTCTCGCCTCCGAACTCACCGGCTGGACCATCAATCTGATGACGATTGAAGAGTCGCAGAAACGCTCCGAAACCGAACACAGTACGATCCGCGCCCTGTTCATCGAAAAGCTCGACGTTGACGAGGAAGTCGCCAATATCCTGATCGAGGAAGGTTTCTCGACGCTGGAGGAAATCGCTTACGTTCCACTGGCGGAAATGCTTGAAATCGAGGCCTTCGACGAAGCCACCGTAACCGAACTGCGCGAGCGCGCGCGCAACGTGCTTCTGACCGAGGCCATCGTTGACGAAGAGCAACTGGAGAAGGTGGCCGACGATCTGCTGTCGCTCGAAGGCATGGACAAGCCGCTGGCAGCGAAGCTGGCCAAGAACGGCGTCACTGATCGCGATTCACTGGCGGACTTGGCAACCGACGAGTTGATTGAAATGACCGGCATCGATGCCGCGCGGGCGACGGCACTGATCACTGTTGCGCGTGCCCACTGGTTCGCAGAAGAAGAATGAGAGGTAGGGCATGGCTTCGATGACAGTTTCCCAATTCGCGACCGAGCTGAAAATGCCGGCGCCGGCCCTGCTGGAACAGTTGGCCAAGGCCGGCGTCAGCAAGCAGGAATCCAATGACCCCTTGTCCGAGCAGGACAAGACACGGCTGCTTGACTATCTGCGCAAGTCGCACGGCGACACCGTGCCCAAGGCCAAGATCACCCTGACCCGCAAGCAGACCAGCGAGATCAGGGCATCGGACTCCACCGGCAAGGCACGCACGATTCAGGTTGAAGTTCGCAAGAAGCGCGTGTTCGTCAAGCGCGATCCCAGCGAACTGGCAGCCGATGCTGCCGCTGAAGGTCCGGTTGAAGTTCCTGTCCTTGAGCCGGCTGTCGTCATTGCGCCCGAACCCGTTGCCGCGGTTGAAGTGACCACGGCGGTTGAGGCTCCGGTTGTGGTGGAGGCTGCCGCCGTCGAAGCTCCGGCTGTCGAGGTTTTCGTCGCGACACCGGCGACAACGTCGAAGTCGGTCATTGATCCAGCGCAGCGCGCGTTGCGTGACGCTGAAATGAAGCGTCAGGGCAAGCTGTCCGCGATTCAGGCCGCCGAGTTCAAGGAGAAAAACGACCGCGAAGCCAGGGCTCGTGCCGAAGCCGATACGCGCCTTGCCGAGCAGCAGGCGCAACTGGCCGCTGCAGAAGCCAAGAAGGTCAAGGAGGCCGCTGCTGCCGCTGGCGTATCCGGCACCATACACAAACCGGCCGCGAAGCCGGATGACGGCAAAGCCAAGCCGGCCAAGAAGGATGCCTGGAAGGACGACGCTGCCAAGCGGCGTGCGATAAAGACGCGCGGCGATGCCGGTACCTCCGGTTGGCGCGGTTCCAAGGGCGGTGGTCGCCACGGTCGCCACAGTCACACCGAAGAAACACAGGTTCAGCAACCGGTCGAGGCGATTGTTCGCGAAGTGCATGTTCCGGAAACCATCTCGGTTGCCGATCTGGCGCACAAAATGACCGTCAAGGCCACCGAAGTCATCAAGACGCTGATGAAGATGGGATCGATGGTTACCATCAATCAGGTGCTCGACCAGGAGACCGCAATGATCGTGGTCGAGGAAATGGGCCATCTGGCGTTCGCCGCAAAGCTCGACGATCCGGATGCATACCTTGTTGACGAAGGCGAGCACAAGGATGTGGCGCAACTGCCGCGGGCCCCGGTGGTCACCGTGATGGGTCATGTCGACCACGGCAAGACTTCCCTGCTCGACTACATCCGCAAGAGTCGCGTCGCCCATGGCGAGGCGGGCGGCATCACGCAGCATATCGGCGCCTATCACGTCGAAACGCCGCGCGGCATGATCACCTTTCTCGACACACCGGGCCACGAAGCCTTTACGGCGATGCGCGCACGCGGCGCCAAGGCGACCGACCTGGTCATTCTCGTCGTCGCTGCCGACGACGGCGTCATGCCGCAGACCAAGGAAGCCATCGCTCATGCGAAGGCCGCCAACGTGCCCTTGATCGTGGCCGTGACCAAGATCGACAAGCCCGATGCGAATCTGGAGCGAGTGAAGCAGGAACTGGTCGCCGAAGGCGTGGTGCCGGAAGAATACGGTGGCGATGCCCCCTTTGTCGGCGTTTCGGCGAAGACCGGAGAGGGCATCGACGCGTTGCTGGAGCAGGTACTGCTGCAGGCCGAGGTGCTGGAACTTGTGGCGCCGGTGGATGCGCCGGCCAAGGGGCTGGTGATCGAGGCGCGCCTGGACAAGGGCAAGGGCCCGGTGGCGACCATTCTGGTGCTGTCGGGAACCTTGCGCCGTGGCGATGTGCTGCTGGCAGGTGCCGTGTTCGGCCGCGTCCGCGCCATGCTCGATGAGAACGGCAAGGCTGTCGATTCGGCTGGCCCGTCGATTCCCGTCGAAATTCAGGGCCTCACCGACGTGCCGGCAGCCGGCGACGAAGGCATGGTCCTCCTCGACGAGCGCAAGGCGCGGGAAATTGCGCTGTTTCGCCAGGGCAAGTTCCGCGACGTCAAGCTGGCCAAGCAGCAGGCCGCAAAGCTGGAGAACATGTTCGAGCAGTTGGCTGAAGGCGAGATCAGAGCCCTGCCGCTGATCATCAAGGCCGACGTTCAAGGCTCCCTGGAAGCGCTGACGCAGTCTCTCAACAAGCTGTCGACCGGCGAAGTCAAGGTCACGGTGGTTCACGCCGGCGTGGGTGGCATCAGCGAATCCGACATCAATCTGGCCGCCGCCTCGAAGGCCGTGGTGATCGGCTTCAACACCCGCGCCGACGTCGGCGCGCGCAAGGCCGCTGAGAGTCTTGGCGTCGATATCCGCTACTACAACATCATCTATGCTGTCGTGGATGAGGTGAAGGCAGCCCTGTCCGGCATGCTGGCTCCCGAGAAGAGGGAGGTCATCCTCGGCCTCGTCGAGATCCGTCAGGTTTTCCGCATCTCCCGGATCGGTGCGGTTGCCGGCTGCATGGTCCTCTCCGGCGTCGTCAAACGCAATGCCTCGGTGCGCCTGCTGCGCAACAATACCGTGGTACACAGCGGCGAACTGGATTCGCTCAAGCGTTTCAAGGATGACGTACGCGAGGTCAAGGAAGGTTTCGAGTGCGGTTTGAGCCTGAAGAACTTCAACGACATCAACGAAGGCGATCAACTCGAAGTCTTTGAGGTCCAGGAAATCGCCCGGGCACTGCTCTGATCGGCAATGGCCACAAAGCGCAGTTCAGGTCATGGCTATGCACGTTCTGACCGCGTTTCGGAGCAGATCCGCCGCGAACTGGCAGATCTGCTGCGTTTCCACCTCAAGGACTTGCGCATTGCGCCCAAGCTGACGCTGGTTACGCTGACCGCAGTCGAGGTCACCGCGGATTACGCGCACGCCAAGGTGTTCTACACATCGCTGGCGGACCCGGCAGCCAACGAACTGATCGACCAGGGGCTCAAGCATTCGGCCAGCTTCCTGCGTCGCGAACTTGGCCGCCGGATTCGCATTCACCATATTCCCGAACTTCATTTTGTCTTTGACCCCTCTGTCCAGGAAGGCGCCCGGCTTTCCAGGCTGATCGACGAGGCGGTGGAATCCGACAAGAAATTGCACGACGAGTGAACGCGCCGCGCAAACCTGCGCGTCGCCGGCTCGACGGCGTGCTGCTGCTGGACAAGTCTCTCGGTCTGTCTTCGAATCACGCCCTGCAAGTCGCGCGTCGCCTCTACAACGCCGAAAAGGCCGGGCACACCGGGACTCTCGATCCATTGGCGACCGGTCTGCTGCCCTTGTGTTTTGGCGAAGCAACCAAGTTTTCGGGCGAGTTGCTCAATGCCGACAAGCGTTATGTGGCGACGGTGCAACTCGGCGTCACCACCGACACGGCGGATGCCGAAGGCACAGTGCTGCAGCGTCGTCCGGTAGAGCTCGGCCTCCTGGCGGTAGAGGCTGCACTGGCGGCCTTTGTCGGCGAAATCGAACAGGTGCCGCCGATGTATTCGGCGCTAAAGCGTGATGGCAAGCCTCTCTACGAGTATGCCCGCGCCGGCATAGAAGTGGAGCGGGCAGCGCGCCGGATCAGCATCTACCAGCTGTGCCTGCTTGACACGAGCGACCTGATTGGCGAAGGACGCTTTGTGTTCGAAGTTCGTTGCAGCAAGGGCACCTATGTGCGCACTTTGGCTGCCGACATCGGCGAGAGACTGGGCTGTGGCGCGCATCTGGCCGGCCTGCGCCGCACCGGCATCGGAACCATGGATGTGGCTGCAGCGCATTCCCTGACCATGCTGGAAGCCCTGACGGACGATGCCCGCGATACCTTGCTGCTGCCGCCCGACGGCCTCCTGGCCAGCCTGGCCGAAGTCCGGCTGGATGCGGCCGATGCCGCCCGGCTGAGGCACGGCCAAGCTGTCCGCTGGTCCGCTGAGGAAGGAAGCCGGCTGCGTGTTTATGACCCTGAACAACGGTTCATCGGTGTTTGCCGGCAGGCCGCCGATGGCTGGTTGCAAGCCCAACGGCTGGTTGCCGGTGGCTGAGTGACGAATTCGCTCTTAATGCTTGATTAGACTCCTTTCAAAACGCTATAATCCACGGTTCTCCAAGAGCCCAACATCACAGGATCAGCAAGGAAACCACAATGGCAATTTCCACTACCGACAAAGCCAAGATCGTCACCGATTACCAGCGTGCCCAGGGTGACACTGGCTCTCCCGAAGTCCAGGTGGCGCTTCTTACCGCGCGCATCAATGACTTGACGGACCATTTCAAGGCACACACCAAAGACCACCATTCACGTCGCGGCCTGCTCAAGATGGTGAGCCAGCGTCGCTCGATGCTGGACTACCTCAAGCGCAAGAACGTCGACGGCTATCGATCGCTGATCGAGCGTCTCGGCCTGCGCAAGTAGTTTCAACCGAACGCCGCTGCGGGTCATCACCAACGCGATGCACTTTGCGCCAGATACTGCGCAGGCTTGCTGAACAGGCCGGCACAGCCATGAGGGCTGTGCCGGCTTTTAATTTTTGTCGAAAGGAATTTTTGTGCTGAATCCGATCAAGAAAAGTTTTGCCTACGGTGACCATACGGTCACGCTTGAAACCGCCGAAATCGCCCGTCAGGCCGGTGGTGCCGTGATGGTCACCATGGATGACACCGTCGTGCTGGCCACCGTGGTGGGCGCGCGTAACGCCAAGCCGGGACAGGATTTCTTCCCCCTGACCGTCGATTATCAGGAGCGCTCCTACGCCGCTGGTCGCATTCCGGGCGGCTTTTTCAAGCGCGAGGGGCGCCCGTCAGAGAAGGAAATTCTGACCTGCCGCCTCATCGATCGTCCGTTGCGCCCCTTGTTCCCCGACGCCTTCTACAATGAAGTGCAGGTGGTTTGTACCGTGATGTCGTGCAACCCTGAAATCGATCCGGATATTCCGGCGATGCTCGGTGCATCCGCCGCGATGGCGATATCCGGCATCCCGTTCAGCGGCCCGATTGGCGCTGCCCGTGTCGGCTACATCGATGGCAAATACGTGCTGTGCCCGACCAAGACCCAACTGGCAAGCGCGCAACTGGATCTGGTGGTGGCGGGTACCGAGGGTGCCGTCCTGATGGTTGAGTCCGAGGCCAAACAGCTTTCCGAAGAGATCATGCTCGGTGCCGTGGTGTTTGGCCACGAGCAGATGCAGGTCGCGATCAAGGCCATCAACGAACTGGTCGAACTTGCCGGCAAGCCGGAATGGGATTGGCAGGCACCGGCCAGGAATGAGCCGCTGATCGCCCGTGTTGCCGAACTGGCAGAAGCCGAATTGCGCGAGGCCTATCGCATTACCAGCAAGCAGGCCCGTACCATCAAGACCCGCGAAATCACCAAGAAGACCATTGCTGCGCTGACCGAGGGCGTCGAAAACGCGCCGGACTCGAATCTCGTCGGCAACACCGTATTCGACCTCGAGGCAAAGATTGTCCGCAGCCAGATTCTCAACGGCGAGCCACGCATCGACGGCCGCGATACGCGCACTGTGCGCCCGATCGTGATCCGCAACGGCGTGCTGCCCCGCACCCATGGTTCGGCGCTGTTCACCCGCGGCGAGACGCAGGCGATGGTGGTTGCCACGCTGGGCACCGGCCGCGACGAGCAGATCATCGACGCATTGCAAGGCGAGTATCGCGATCGCTTCATGCTCCACTACAACATGCCTCCCTATGCCACCGGTGAGACAGGACGCGTCGGTACGCCGAAGCGTCGCGAAATCGGTCACGGCCGTCTGGCCAAGCGTGCGCTTCTGGCCGTGCTGCCTTCGCCCGAGGAGTTCGGCTACTCGATGCGCGTCGTTTCGGAAATCACCGAGTCCAACGGCTCGTCGTCGATGGCTTCCGTCTGCGGCGGCTCGCTGGCGCTGATGGATGCGGGCGTGCCACTCAAGGCGCACGTGGCGGGCATCGCCATGGGCCTGATCAAGGACGGCCCGCGCTTTGCGGTGCTGACCGACATCCTCGGCGACGAGGACCATCTGGGCGACATGGACTTCAAGGTGGCGGGTACCGAAGACGGGATCACCGCGCTGCAGATGGACATCAAGATCCAGGGCATCACCAAGGAAATCATGCAGGTGGCACTGGC
>JANMTA010000209.1:0-6947 GCA_031389965.1 Betaproteobacteria bacterium | reverse complement strand
GGCCTGCGCGACAAGCTGGTGCCGATCAATCGCAAATATCCGCTGGCCGAACTGATGGCCGCCTGCCAGCGCTATCTGGTCCATGCGCCGCGCGATTTCATCACTTTCGAGTACGTAATGCTTGACGGGGTCAATGACAGCGATGTCGACGCACGAGCTCTTCTGCATCTGGTACGGGATGTTCCCTGCAAATTCAACCTGATTCCGTTCAACCCATTTCCTGCTTCCGGCTTCCATCGTTCGCCGGCCGAGCGGGTCAGGCGCTTCGCCGCGATCCTGATCAATGGCGGTATCGTCACCACGACACGCAAGACGCGTGGCGACGACATCGATGCCGCCTGCGGACAACTCGCCGGCAAGGTGCAGGACAAATCGCGGCGCGTACTGCGGGCCGCCCGGTCGGCTGATAATTCTGCTGGAGTAGAACTGCACCCATGAACAAGACGACCGTTACCATTCTGACAGGCCTGCTGCTGGCAGGCTGCACGGCGACCGGCTCCGGCTCCGGCTCCGGGCAGGGAGCCCAGCAGGCCGTTTCCGCGCAACCGGCAGCGAGCGACCAGCGGCAACGAGCCAAGGTGCATACCGAACTCGGATCGCTGTACTTGCTCGATGGGCGTTCGGCGGTTGCGCTTGAAGAGGCGCGCATTGCACTTTCGGTGGACTCGAACTATGCACCGGCCTACAACCTACTTGGGCTGACCCATATGATGCTGAACGAACCGCGTTTGGCCGAAGAGAACTTTCAACAGGCGCTGCGCCTGGCCCCGGGGGATCCCGAAATAAGCAATAACTACGGGTGGTTCCTCTGTCAGAACGGGCGCGAACAACTTGCGATCAATTATTTCATGGCAGCAGCGAAGAACCCGTTGTACACCACGCCGACCAAGCCCTATACCAACGCCGGCATTTGTGCGTTTCAAATGAAGAACGACAAGGCGGCCCAGGATTACCTGCTGACGGCATTGCGTCTGTCGCCGGGCAATACCCAGGCGCTGTTGGGGCTAGCGGCAGTGGCTTACCGGCAGGGGCGCTACGCTGAAGCGCGGCAGTGGACCACGGATATCGAGAAATTGATGGAGCCAACGGCCGAGGTGCTCTGGCTGGCTTTGCGCATCGAGCGCAAGCTGGGTAACCGTGAGGCGGAGGCCCGCTACGCCGCGCAACTGCGCCGGCGTTTTCCGGGTTCTGCGGAACAACGTTTGCTGATTCAGGGGCAGTATGAGTGAAGTGCGAGTGACCGAGAACCTCGACAGCGAGTCCATCGACACGCTTCCAGCCGAGGTGGCGGAGGCAGACGTTGCGATCGAGTCCAATACTCCGGGAGCTGTGCTGCGCCGGGCGCGGGAGGCGCGCGGCCAGTCGATTGCCGATGTAGTGCAAGTGATCCGTTTCAGTGCGCACCAGATCGAGGCGCTGGAGCGGGATGATTACGCCAGCCTGCCTGGCGCCACATCGGTGCGAGGTCTGGTTCGCAATTACGCCAGGTTTCTGAAGCTCGATGCCGCGCCCCTCTTGACACAGCTTGATCCGGCAGTGCCGGTTACCGAGACGGATGTGCGCCCACCGACCAACATGGGTGGCGCCGAACAGCCGACGATCGTCGAGCGGGTGCCGCCAAGATTTATCCGCGCCGGGGTCGCGATCCTGCTGCTGGCGCTGGGAGGGTACTGGCTTGCCACTTTGCCGGGTGATGGAGGGCTCTCAAGCTTTTTGCGCGGCTTGTCGGGTGGTTCTGCCGTGCCTGGTTCGGGTAGTGTTTCGGCTCCTTCGATCGTCCCTGTGGTTCAACCGGCGCCGGCAGTGGTTGCCGAGAGCCCTCCAGTTGCGGCCGGCGACACATCCGGTTCGCCTCCGTATGCCGGCTTGCGTGTTGAATTCGATGATCGTTCATGGATCGAGATTCGCGACGCCACGCAGAAAATTGTCTACGTCGGCGAATATCCGGCGGGCACACGACAGAATGTCGAGGGCAAGGCGCCCTTCCAGATCTGGATCGGCAGGGCCTCCGCTGTCCGTGTGTTCATGGGCGAGCGCAGTATCGATCTCAAACCGCACACTCGGGAAGAGGTCGCCCGGTTTAGCCTGGAATGAGCGCGATGTCCAGTGGTTCCGCAGCGCGGCGCGCAAGCCGTCTCGTCATGGTGGCAAAAGTCGGCGTTGGCGGTACGGCGCCCGTGTCACCCGTGGTCATCCAGTCGATGACCAACACCGATACCGAGGATGTGTTTTCCACCTCGATGCAGGTGGCGCAGCTGGCGCGCGCCGGTTCCGAACTGGTGCGGATCACGGTGAACACCCGCGAGGCCGCCGCCGCAGTACCCAAAATTCGCGATCGTCTGGCGCAAATGAACGTCGATGTGCCGCTGATCGGCGATTTCCATTTCAATGGCCATAAGCTCTTGGCGGAACATCCGGCATGTGCCGAGGCGCTGGCCAAGCTGCGTATCAATCCTGGCAATGTCGGCAAGGGAGCGAAGCGCGACGAGCAGTTTGCCCAGTTGATCGAAATCGCATGCCGCTTCGACAAGCCGATTCGCATCGGGGTGAACTGGGGCAGTCTCGATCAGGCGCTGCTGGCGCGCATCATGGACGAAAATGCAAAGCGCCCGGAACCCAAGGATGTCACCGATATCATGCGCGAAGCGATGGTGACTTCTGCGCTGGAGTCGGCGGCGCAGGCGGAGCAACTAGGGCTTGCGGGCGATCGCATCGTGCTTTCGTGCAAGGTTTCCGGCGTGCAGGATCTCATCGCGATTTATCGCGAACTCGCGGCGCGCTGCGATTACCCGCTGCATCTGGGGCTGACCGAAGCGGGCATGGGCAGCAAGGGCATCGTTGCCTCGACCGCAGCGCTCAGCGTATTGCTGCAGGAAGGCATCGGCGACACGATCCGCGTCTCGCTGACGCCCGAGCCGAACGGCGACCGCACGCGCGAAGTCATCGTTGCCCAGGAAATCCTGCAGACCATGGGTTTGCGCGCCTTCACTCCGCTCGTCGCGGCCTGTCCCGGTTGCGGCCGGACCACCAGCACGGTGTTCCAGGAATTGGCGCAGGACATCCAGAATTATGTGCGTGAACGCATGCCGGAATGGCGTTTGGCGCGCGTCGGCGTCGAAAACATGACGCTGGCCGTGATGGGCTGCGTGGTGAACGGCCCTGGCGAAAGCAAGCATGCCAGCATCGGCATCTCGCTGCCTGGCACGGGAGAGGCCCCGGTGGCGCCGGTATACGTGGATGGCGAACGCGTCATTACGCTGCGTGGTGCAAACATCGCCGCCGAGTTTCGTCAGATCGTCGACGACTATGTGGCAAGAACATATCCGGAAAGAGCGAGTCATTGATTGCGTCGGGCGCGGACTCGTCCGGCGCTCCTGCTGAACACACATGAGCCAGACACTGCAAGCCATCCGCGGCATGAATGACATCCTGCCGGTCGACGCCGAACTCTGGGAACAGTTCGAGGAAGCCGTGCGCGACTGGCTGCGTGCCTACGGCTATCGTCCTATCCGCATGCCCATGGTCGAGCCGACGCCGCTGTTCGCGCGCGCGATCGGCGCAGTGACCGACATTGTCGAGAAGGAGATGTACTCCTTCGAGGATGCCCTCAACGGCGAAAGCCTCACCTTGCGCCCGGAAGGCACGGCCTCTTGCGTGCGGGCCGTGCTGCAGCACAATCTGCTCTACGACGGGCCCAAGCGTCTGTGGTACATGGGGCCGATGTTTCGCCACGAACGGCCGCAGAAGGGCCGCTATCGCCAGTTCCATCAGGTAGGTGTGGAGGCCATGGGCTTTGCCGGGCCCGACATCGATGCCGAGCAGATTGCGATGTGCGCCCGCCTTTGGGATGACCTTGGGCTCGAGGGCATCCGGCTCGAAATCAACTCGCTCGGGCAAAGCGATGAGCGCGTACGCCACCGCGCCGACCTGCTCGTCTATCTCGAACGTCATCACGACCAGCTCGATGTCGATTCCCAGCGCCGGCTGCACAGCAACCCGCTGCGCATTCTGGACACCAAGAATCCCGCACTGCAGGCTCTGGTCGAGGCCGCGCCGAAGCTGATCGACTATCTCGGCGAAGAATCCCTCAAGCACTTCGAGGGCGTGCAGCAACTGCTCAAGGATGCGGTGATTCCCTACCGCATCAATCCGCGTCTGGTGCGCGGGCTGGACTACTACAACCTCACGGTGTTCGAGTGGGTGAGCGATCAACTCGGCGCCCAAGGTACGGTCTGCGCTGGCGGTCGCTACGACGGCCTGATTGCGCAGCTTGGCGGCAAACCCGCTCCGGCCTGCGGTTTCGCCATGGGCATCGAGCGGCTGCTCGCGCTGTGGCAGGACCAGGGCCATCGCCACGAACCCCCGGCGCCCGATGCCTATCTGGTGCATCAGGGCGAAGCTGCCGGGCGCTTTGCGTTTCGCGTTGCCGAAGCCCTGCGCAGTGCCGGTTTTGCGATTCACCTGCATTGCGGCGGCGGCAGCTTCAAGTCGCAAATGAAAAAGGCCGACAGTTCCGGCGCGCAGATCGCGTTGATAGTCGGCGATGACGAGACGGCGGCCAATGCCGTGAGCGTGAAGCTTCTGCGTTCCGGCTTTGATCAGCCGGCCGCACAGGTGCGTGTGAATTTCGATGATCTGGCCGAACACCTCGGCGATATTCTTTTCCCCATGGAAGACGACAATGGCAACTTATGATCTGGAAGAACAGGAACAGCTCGACGAGCTGAAGACCTGGTGGACGATGTACGGCAACCTGGTGACCGGCATTCTGGTTGCCGTGGCGCTTGCAGTGGCGGGCTGGCAGGGCTGGAACTGGTGGCAGCGACAGCAGGCGGCGCAGGCGTCAGCCGTATTCTCCGCGCTGCAAACAGCGACGGCACAGAGGGACGCCAAGCGCGCGCGCGCGCAGGCGGGCGAACTGATCGACAAGTACTCTGTCACGAGCTATGCCGGCATGGGGGCGCTGCTGGCGGCGCGGGTGCAGGTCGATGCGGGGGATATGAAGAATGCCCGTGTGCAACTGGCCTGGGCCGCGGAGAATGCCAATGACCCCGGCCTGCGCGACCTGGCCCGTTTGCGATTGGCGGCCGTGATGCTCGACGAGAAGGCCTACGATGAGGCCATGAAGCAGCTTGCCGCCGAACCGGGCGCTGCATTTGCGCCGCGTTTCGCGGAACTGCGCGGCGACATTTTTGCTGCTCAAGGCAAATCCGTCGAGGCACGCAATGCCTATGATCTCGCCCTGACAAGATTTGACGCTTTGGCCAAGGACGATGAGACCCGGCAGCGCGGCGGTTACAAGGAAGTCATCCAGACCAAACGTGATTCATTGGGCGCGGTCAAGTGAAGCACATGTCCTTGCCCCTGCTTGCAGTTGTGTCGGCGTTGTTGCTTGCGGCCTGCTCGTCGGTGGAGAAGTTGAATCCATTTGCTTCCAGCGACCCCAGGGTCAAGCCGACGGAACTGACTGCTATCCAGCCCACTGCGGAACTGATGATCCTGTGGAAGGAAAACGTCGGCAGTGCCGGTGCATTCACCTTCTCGCCCGCGGTAGTGGGCGACAGTGTCTATGCGGCTGCCCGTGAAGGGACCGTGGCACGCTTCGACGGCGGACGTCAGGTCTGGCGCATCAGCGCAGGCCAGCCGATCTCGGGCGGCGTCGGCAGTGACGGCAAACTGGTGGTGGTCGGCACGCCCAAAGGCGAAGTGCTGGCCTTCGATGCGGCGACCGGCCGCGAGACATGGAAGGCGCGCGTGAGCTCGGAAGTGCTGGCGGCGCCGGCGGTGGCCGAGGGGTTGGCGATCGTGCGTTCAGGCGATTCGCGCATCTTCGGCTTCGACGCCGCGGATGGCAAGCGACGCTGGGTCTATCAGCGCAGCATGCCGTCGCTGTCTCTGCGCTCGAGCGTCGGCGTGGTCCATGCCGGAACGGTGACGCTGGCCGGATTCCCCGGCGGCAAGCTGGTGGCGATCGCCAACAACAACGGTGCCGCCGTATGGGAAGTGACGGTTGCCTTGCCCAAGGGCTCCACCGAACTGGAGCGCGTCGCCGATGTCACCAGTTCCCCCGTGATCAGCGGCACCACGGTCTGCGCCGCGGCATTTCAGGGGCGCGCCGCCTGCTTCGACAGCAAAACCGGCAATACGCTGTGGTCGCGCGACATGTCAGCCAGCGCCGGCCTCGATATCGACAATCGCTATGTATACGTGACGGATGACAAGGGCGCGGTACACGCGCTGGATCGTAACAGCGGGGCCAGTATCTGGAAACAGGACAAGCTGTCCCTGCGCGGCCTGTCGCGCCCGCTGGCGCTGGGTGGCGGCCGCGTGGCGGTCGCGGACTATCAGGGCGTGGTGCACCTGCTGCGTCAGGAGGACGGGGCCTTTGCGGCGCGCGCCACCACCGACGGCAGCGCGGTGCGGGCCGAACCGGTGCGTTTCGGCTCCGGCATGCTGGTACAGACTGCGAATGGCGGACTGTATGC
This sequence comes from Betaproteobacteria bacterium, assembly GCA_031389965.1. Lineage (GTDB taxonomy): Bacteria > Pseudomonadota > Gammaproteobacteria > Burkholderiales > Rhodocyclaceae > Sulfuritalea. The sequence goes on along the minus strand of JANMTA010000209.1, from coordinate 462 downwards.
GCTGGAAGCCCGTTAGCCTGCTGGTGATTTCCCATGCAACCAGAGCCGCGGGTGCCGGCATAGGATGAAACCTACCCTGGTGATTGTCGGCCGGCCGAATGTCGGCAAGTCGACCCTGTTCAATCGACTCACGCGCTCGCGCGATGCGCTGGTGGCTGACCAGCCGGGCCTGACCCGGGATCGCCACTACGGACATGGCCGGCTGGGCGACAAGCCCTATCTGGTGGTCGATACCGGCGGCTTCGAGCCGCAGGCCAAGGAAGGCATCGTGCTTGAAATGGCACGTCAGGCCGAGGCGGCGATTGCCGAGGCCGATGTGCTGGTTTTTCTGGTTGATGTGCGCACCGGCCTGGTGCCGCAGGACAAAGTCATTGCCGAACTGTTGCGCCGCAGCGGGCGACCGGTACTGCTGGCCGCGAACAAGGGCGAGGGCATGGATCGCGCGGTGGTGGCTGCGGAGTT
>JANMTA010000208.1:0-2461 GCA_031389965.1 Betaproteobacteria bacterium | reverse complement strand
CGGCCGCAGCCCAAAGACGCCGCCGTTGTGATCGCTCCCAGTGAGCGAACCTGAAGCGGCAGGAAAGTGGCCTCTCTGAACCCAAGTTCAGGATGCCGGCCAAACGGCACTCGCGGGGGAATTTAACAGCAGGGCGCGGATTATTCCGCGCCCTCTTTTGTTTGGGGCGGCCGCAATGACGCGCTACTGGCTGATGAAGACGGAACCCGGTGTCGTCGGCATCGACGACGTCCTGGCGATGCCAAAGCAAACTGTCGACTGGTGGGGCGTGCGCAACTATCAGGCGCGCAACTTCATGCGCGACCAGATGCAAGTCGGCGACGGCGTGCTGTTCTACCATTCCTCATGTCCGGAACCTGGCATCGCGGGGTTGGCCGAAGTATCGCAACTCGCCTACCCGGACCGCACCCAGTTCGATCCGCAAAGCCCCTACTACGACCCGAAATCGACGCCGGAAAATCCGCGCTGGCTCAATGTCGATGTGCGCGTCGTCAAGAAGACGCACCTGGTCGGCCTCGACGAATTGCGCGCCCATCCGGAGCTCCAGAACATGCGCGCCCTGCAGCGCGGCAACCGCCTGTCGATCACGCCGGTCGATCCGGCGGAATGGAAGTTCATCACCGGAAAGCTGATCGGGAAAGCCGCGAAGTGAGCCCGCGGTGAATATTTGGTGGCTGGGCTATCCGTTGCTGGGCGCCTTCGCCGGCTTCGTTGCCGGCCTGTTCGGCGTCGGCGGCGGGCTGACCATCGTGCCGCTGCTGCTGATGCTGTTCACGGCGCAGGATTTTCCGGTGCAGCATGCCATGCATCTTGCGCTGGGCACCTCGATGGCGACCATCGTGCTGACTTCGATGTCCAGCATGCGCGCCCATCACCGGCACGGCGCGGTGCGCTGGGACATCGTCAAGGTCTTCGCCCCCGGCCTGATGGCGGGAACCTTGGGCGGCTCCTTCATCGCCGCGGCAATCCCGACGCGACCGCTGGCCATGGTATTCACGGCCATCGTCTTCTACGCCTCGGCCAGCATGCTGATCGACCGCAAGCCCAAGCCCTCGCGCCAGCTGCCCGGCAACGCAGGAATGCTGGCGGTTGGCTCCGGGATCGGCCTCGTCTCCAGCCTGGTGGCCGCCGGCGGCGGATTCCTTTCGATTCCCTTCATGGTGTTCTGCAACGTGACGATCCACCATGCGGTCGGCACCTCGGCGGCGCTCGGCTTCCCGATCGCGGTGGCCGGCACGATCGGCTACATCGCCAGCGGCTACGGTGTCGCCGGCCTGCCGCCCTGGTCTTTCGGCTACATCTACCTGCCGGCCCTGGTCGGCGTGGTCGCGGTCAGCATGCTCTTCGCGCCGCTGGGCGCGCGCACCGCGCATGCGCTGCCGGTCAAACAGCTCAAGCGCGGCTTCGGGGTTTTTCTGGCGCTGCTGGCGCTGCAGATGCTGTATCGCCTGATGCGTTGATGCCCCGCTATCCGGATTAATTTTGCGGGACCGGGGATAACAAAATTTATTGAGCGTTGCTGCGCTGCAATAGGTTCGTGGCGCGGATTGTTACGGCACAATCATGGCCTTCGTGAAGTCTTGTAGATGACTGACAACTCACCGTAACCAGGAAAGCCCATGTCCGACGCCCTCACACTAGAAGCATTGCTGTCCACCGGAGCCGATGCCGCTGCCGCCATCGGCGCGCCTGCACGCAAACCGCTGACCCATGGCGAACTGCGCGCGCTGATTGTCCGCACCGTCGCCAGCCTCAACGCGCTGGGCGCCGGCCGCAATGATCGCGTCGCCATCGTGCTGCCCAACGGCCCGGAAATGGCCGCCTGCTTTCTCGCCGTCGCCAGCGGCAACGCCTCGGCGCCGCTGAACCCGGCCTACCGCGAAGAAGAATTCGAGTTCTATATCGGTGACCTGAATGCCAAGCTGCTGATCGCCATGCGCGGCGTCGATACGCCCGCCCGTGCCGCCGCCAAAAAACTTGGCGTGCCCATCGTCGAACTGGTGCCGGATGCGGGCGCCGGTGCCGGCAGCTTCACGCTTGAAGCCATGGCAGGTGCCACCGCGACGCCCGCCGCGCCTGCCACCAACGGCGGCTTTGCCCGGCCCGACGACGTGGCCATGGTGCTGCACACCTCGGGCACCACCTCGCGGCCGAAAATCGTGCCGCTGTCGCAGAGGAACCTCTGCGCCTCGGCGCGCCACATTCGCCGATCGCTGGCCTTCACGCCCAAGGATCGCGGCCTCAACATCATGCCGCTGTTCCACATCCACGGCCTCATTGCCGGCGTCATGGCGCCGCTGTCGGCCGGCTCCGAGGTGTTCTGCTCGCCCGGTTTCGATGCACTGAAGTTCTTCGGCTGGATGGACGAGTGCCACCCGACCTGGTACACCGCGGTGCCGACCATGCACCAGGCCATCCTGACCCGCGCCGGCCGCAACAAGGAAATCATCGTCAAGAACCC
>JANMTA010000194.1:0-2163 GCA_031389965.1 Betaproteobacteria bacterium | reverse complement strand
GTGTCGAAGATCACGACGGTGTGCCTCGGCATCTTCGCCGTGCTGCTCGGCATCGTGTTCGAGAAGGAAAACGTCGCCTTCATGGTGATGCTGGCCTTCGCCGTGGCCTGCTCGGCCAACTTCCCGGTGCTGTTCATGTCCGTGCTGTGGAAAGACTGCACCACCAAGGGCGCGGTTGCCGGCGGTACGGTGGGCCTGATCTCCTCCGTGGCGCTGACCATCATGTCGCCTGCGGTGTGGGAAGTCTCGCTCGGCCATGCCAAGGGCACGGCCATGTTCCCCTACGCTTCGCCGGCGATCTTCTCGATGACCGCGGCGTTTGCGGTGATCTGGATCGTGTCCCTGCTCGACAAGAGCGCCCAGGCCGCCAAGGAACGTGCATTGTTCCCGGCGCAGCTGGTCCGCTCGGAAACCGGTGTCGGCAGTTCCAGCGCCTCCGGCCACTAAGCAACAGAGCAACAAGACAGAAAGCCAGCCCCCGGCAACGGGGGCTGGCTTTTTTCATTCCGGGCTATGGAATATCGATAGATCAAGTCCATATAACAATCGGGCCGATTTTCGGCAACAATCCTGTTTTACAGATTGAAGGAAGGTCATGGCAACAATCGGCACAGAGCAAGTCATCAGCGTTCATCACTGGAACGACACCCTGTTCAGCTTCCGCACCACGCGCGATCCGGCGCTGCGTTTCGAGAATGGCCACTTCGTCATGATGGGCCTCGAGGTCGATGGGCGTCCGTTGCTGCGCGCCTACAGCATTGCCAGCGCCAACCATGACGAGCATCTGGAATTTTTCAGCATCAAGGTGGCGGACGGACCGCTGACCTCGCGACTGCAGAATATCCAGGTCGGCCAGTCGGTACTGGTCAGCCGCAAGCCGACCGGCACGCTGGTAATCCGCGACCTGAAGCCGGGCAAGACGGTATACCTGTTTTCGTCCGGCACCGGACTCGCACCGTTTCTCAGCATCATTCACGACCCGGAAACCTATGCGCGCTTCGAGAATGTGGTGCTGGTGCATGGCGTGCGCTTCAAGGACGAACTGGCCTATGCCGAACTGATCGAGACGCGCCTGCCGCAGCATGAATATCTCGGCGAAATGGTGCGCGAGCGGCTGATCTACTATCCGACCGTGACGCGCGAGAGCTTTCGCAACGAGGGGCGCATCACGACGCTGATCGAATCGGGACAGTTGTTTGCCGATATCGGACTGCCCCCGCTGAATCCGGAAACGGATCGGGCGATGATCTGCGGCAGCCCTGCCATGCTTGCCGACATCAGCGCGATCCTTGACGCGCGCGGCTTCGTCATTTCGCCCCACACGGGTGTGGCGGGCGACTATGTGATCGATCGCGCCTTCGTCGAGCGTTGACCAAGGCGCGTACCGTTTCGCGGGCAAGCGAAGTTTTTGTCAGGGGTTTGCAGCGGTAAAGCGCCGCCCCGGATCGCTCTCGCTGACCCAGTTCTGCTGCCACCATGCATCTATCTGGCTGCGCGTCCAGGGCAGATGCACCAGCACCCCATCGAGAATGCTGGCCACTGCCGCAATGCTCTGCGGCCGCGCCGCCGGATCCTTCTCCAGGCAGCGGCCGATCAGCGCGTCGAGTTCCGCCGGCACCGCGAAGGGGGAACATGACGAAGCCAGCCGGGGCAGGGTATGCAAGACCTGGTAGGTCAGGTCGTGCTCGGTTTCGGTCTCGAACAGGCGCTTGCCGGTGAGCAGGTAGAACCCGACCGCACCCAGGGCGTAGATGTCGGCGCGCCCGTCGGCATCGCTGGGATTGCGAATGCGCTCGGGCGACATGTAGAGCGGTGTGCCGAGGATGCGCATGTTGCCGGTCAGATCCCGCGTCTGCTCGCCCGAGATCTGCTTGACCAGGCCGAAATCCAGCACCTTGACGAAATCGCGCTCGCCGCGGATCTCGCAGAGCATGATGTTCTGCGGTTTGATGTCGCGATGCACCAGTCCGCAGGAATGCGCTTCCCACAGTGACGCGCAAGCCTGGCGAAGGATGAACGCGGTACGCGCCGGCGGCACCGGACCGTAGCGTTCGACCAGGTCGGCCAGCGACAGGCCCTCCAGATACTCCATGGCATACCAGAACTCGCCGCCCGGTCCGGTGCCGTAGTCGTAAATGGTGATGGTGTTGGGGTGGTGCAGCA
>JANMTA010000479.1:0-2220 GCA_031389965.1 Betaproteobacteria bacterium | reverse complement strand
CGTGCTGCACACCGAACTCTATGGTGACGATTCCGCCCTGCTGCCCTATGTCGCCGCCGCCCTGCAAGTGCTGTGGACCGCCGGCGCCGCGCGCCTCGGCGTCGCCGAAATCGCCGCGCTCGACGTGCCCGGCGTCTGCCCCTGCTGCGGCTTCCTGCCGGTCGCCAGCGTGGTGCGCAGCGGCGGCGAGGTCGGCAACCTGCGCTACCTGCACTGCGCCCTGTGCAACACCGAATGGAATCTGGTGCGCGTCAAGTGCAGCGCCTGCGACGCCACCGACGGCGTCAGCTACCGCCACCTCGAAGCCGAAGACGGCAAGGGTGCCGACGCCGTGCGCGCCGAAACCTGCGATTCCTGCAAGAGCTATCTCAAGATCGTCTACCAGGAGAAGGGCCCGGTCGATCCCGTCGCCGACGATCTCGCCACGCTGGCCCTCGACATCCTGGTCGACGAAGCCGGCTACGCGCGCAGCGGACCCAACCTGCTGCTGGTGCCGGGCGGCTGAGTTTGAGAAGTCGGCGCCGGCGCCACGGCGCCGGCTTTTTTCCGGAACCAAAACACGAATTACACTGTCTGCCGTAATTCCGGACCCCACATTCCATCCGAGGAGACCCCGATGAGACACCTGCTTTCCCTGTTCGCCTGTGTCCTTGCCGCCGCATTCAGCCTGCCGGCCGCTGCCGATCGCCTGGACGGCGTGGTGCCGCTGGCCAGGGACGACTTCGCCGCCGTGGCGCAAATCAAGGCCACCCCGGAGCGCCATGTCCTGCTGTACTTTGGCGACCACCTGAACTGAGGGGCCTGCCGCTACACCGTGAGTGTGCTGCGCAAGCCCGAAGTCAGCGCGAAATACATCAAGCATTACGTCGGCGCCCATGCCGATTTCAGCGAACTCGAACTGGACGACCAGGATCCGCGTCATGCCATGATCAAGCGCCACAACCCGCGCAAGTGGCGACCGGTGCTGGTCTTCCTCGACAGCCAAGGCAAGGAAGTGACACGTTTTACCGCCGGCTTGAAGTCAGTCGAAGACGCGCTGCTGGTTGATCGCTTCGTCTCCGAGAAGCACTACCAGAAGGGCAATTTCGCCGCCTTCAGGAAGGCGCAGAAGATCTGACGGCGCCGGCCGGCGCAGAACCCGCTACAATCGATCCATCTCATTTCTGCCCGGTTCGGGTGAAATCATGAACCCACTCTCCCAGCTTCCGTCCGTCGATCGCCTGTTGTCCACCACGGCGCTCGCTTCGCTGGTCGACCTGCATGGCCGTGCCGTGGTCACCGGCATGGTGCGCGACGTTCTCGGCGGCGCGCGCGCTGCCGTCAAAGACGGCGCGCCGCTGCCCGACGAAACAAGTCTGATCGAAAAAGTCGGCGCCGGCGTGACGGCGAAAATGCGCCCCAGATTGCGCCCCGTGTTCAATCTGACCGGCACCGTGCTGCACACCAACCTCGGCCGCGCGCCGCTGCCCGAAGAGGCCGTGCAGGCGCTGATCGCCGCCGCGCGCTCGCCTTGTGCGCTGGAGTACGACATCGACTCCGGCGGCCGCGGCGACCGCGACGACATCGTAAATGAACTGCTCTGCGAACTCACCGGCGCCGAAGCCGCGACGGTGGTGAACAACAACGCCGCCGCCGTGTTCCTGCTGCTCAATACGCTGGCGCCGAAGAAGCAGGTCATCGTCTCGCGCGGCGAACTGATCGAGATCGGCGGCGCGTTTCGCGTGCCCGACATCATGAGCCGCGCCGGGGCGAAACTGGTCGAAGTCGGAACCACCAACCGCACCCATCTCAAAGACTTCGTCGAAGCCATCAACCCACGCACCGCGATGCTGATGAAAGTGCATGCCAGCAATTACGCGATCCACGGCTTCACCCATGCCGTGCCCGAAGTCGAACTCGCCCAGCTGGCGCACCAGCACAATCTGCCCTTCGTCATCGACCTCGGCAGCGGCACGCTGGCAGATCTCGCCGCCTACGGCCTGCCGCACGAACCGACGCCGGCCGAGGCGATCGCCGCCGGTGCCGACCTCGTCACCTTCTCCGGCGACAAGCTGCTCGGCGGACCCCAAGCCGGCCTGCTGGTGGGGCGCACGGATCTCATCGCGAAAATCAAGAAGAATCCGCTGAAGCGCGCCTTGCGCGTCGGCAAGCTGACGCTGGCCGCGCTGGAAGCGGTGCTGGCGCTCTACCGCGATCCCGACCGGCTGCACCTGCGCGTCA
>JANMTA010000116.1:0-4533 GCA_031389965.1 Betaproteobacteria bacterium | reverse complement strand
CAGGAAAGCCATCGAGAATGGCTTCACCAGCCAGTTCACGAACAGCGTGACGCCGATGCCTTTGACATGATTGCGGACTTCGTGCAACGCGCCGAAATCCACCTTGACCAGCATCGGGATGATCATGATCCAGATCAGCAGGCCCACCGGCAGATTGACGCGCGCCACTTCGAGCTTGCCCAGCATCTGGAAGGGCGCCGGCAGCCATTGGCCGAGCGCGATGCCGACCACGATGCAGAGCAAGACCCAGACCGTGAGATAGCGCTCGAAGGTGGACATCGGCGCGCCCATTGACCCAACTGAGGCGAGCTTGGCGGTGACTTCGCATTGGGCGGACATGGATATCTATTCTCCGGTGTGAATGCGCCGTGCCGCCAGCGCCGACTCCTGCGGCGTCATGCTTTCCAGCGGCAGGGCGAGGAAGGCCTCGATGCGCTTCTTCAGCGACTGGTAGGTTTCCTCGAAGGCCTCGCGCCGCGCCGCCAGCGGCTCGACGTGTGCCGGATCGGGAATGCCCCAGTGCGCCGTGGCCGGGTGGCCCGGCCAGACCGGGCAGGTTTCCTGCGCCGCATTGCCGCAGACGGTGAAGATGAAATCAAGAGTTATGCGAAGCGGTATTCCCTGGTGGGACGGCGCTGGTGGCACGGCGCCCGCGTTAAATTCGTCCCAGGATTTGCTGCGCGCGCCGTCCGCCGGAATTCCATGCCTGGCCAGGGTCTCCAGCGCCACCGGATTGACCACGCCGGCGGGCTTGCTGCCGGCCGAATACGCCTTGACGCGGCCCTGGCCGAGATGGTTGAACAGCATCTCGCCGAGGATGCTGCGCGCCGAATTGCCGGTGCACAGCACGAGTATGTTGATGGTCATGATGGCTTACGGGTGAGGTTGAAACAGTTTGCCGCTGGCCACGCCGGCGATGGTCTTCACCAGGGTCAGGGTCCAGATGCCGGCGAGCAGAGCCCACGCCAGCCAGCCGAATGCCAGCGGCGTGGCGAGCCCGGTGGCTTCGGAGAGGCGCTGGCTGCCGAGCGTGAATGCGCCCAGCGGAAAGGTGAAGGCCCACCAGGCCAGGGAAAAGGGCAAGGGGGCGATCTTCCTCACCGACCAGGTAAACAGGATGGACAGCACCAGCCAGAAGGCGCCGAAGCCCCAGAGCAGGAACACCGCCATCAGATAGGGCGCCCTGTCGCCGGCGAAGGGCGTGGCGGCCACCAGATTGAGCACGCTGACCACGGTCACGCCCAGCGGGGCGAGGTTGATCCAGAAGGTCGGCGCCATGGTCGGCGGCAGGCGTTTATGCACATAGAAGCGGTGGAAGGCCAGCGCCAGCAATGCCATGTACATGAAAATGCCGGAACCCAGGCCGATGCCATTGATGGTCAGCGCCAGGTCGCGGAGGGCTTCGGGCTGGATGGCGAGCAGCGGCGCGCCGGCCACCGGAATCAGCACCAAGGCCACCGGCGGCATGAAAATGCCGGGCGTGATGTGATCGAGATTGACGTGCTCACCCTGGAAGATCGAAATCAGCACCGCCAGCGTCAGGCTGAACAGCAGGGTGACGCCGAGCCACCAGGCGAGCAGCGCGACTGCATCATGGCCGCCAAAGGCGCGCAGCTGTGCCGCCAGCACCAGGATGGCGATGGCGTAGGAAGGATAGAAGTTGGCCGCCACCGGATGCCTGAAGCTGGCCACGACCGCCGGCCAGGCCATGACCCAGCGCAGCAGCCAGGGGATGCTGATCAGCGCAAACAGGACCAGGTTGAACCAGTGCAGCGCCCAGGCCAATCCTGCCAGCAGGGGAAGCTGATGCGAGAAATGCAATGTCGTCAGGGCGAAGGCGCCGGTGCCCATGACGGCCGCCGGCCAGCCAGGCGCAAAGGTCTTGACGATGAGCGGGAAACTGACGGGGACGGGGGCGGCAGGCAAGTTCATGAAGACAGACCGTTCAGTGGATGGGCGCAACCGTGGTCGAGCCCATCGAGTTCGATCTGGATCGTCGGATGCGTGATGTGAAACCGCGCGTGCAGGTCGTCGGCGATCCTCGCGAGGAAGGCGTCGCCGGGATGCCCGCCGGGCATCACCAAGTGCGCGGTCAGCGCGATGTCGGTGGTGCTCATGGCCCAGACATGCAGATCGTGCACATCTTCGACACCGGGCAAGGCGCGCAGCAAGGTATCGACCTCGGCGAGGACCACGCTCTCCGGCACGCCGTCGAACAGCAGGTGCAATGACTGGCGGAACAGGCTCCAGGTGCCGGCAATGATCACCAGCGCAATCGCCATGCTGGTCACCGGGTCGAGCCAGGCCCAGCCGGTCCACAGATACAGTGCGCCGCAGGCGACCACACCTAGTGAGACCAGGGCATCGGCGGCCATGTGCAGGAAGGCGCCGCGAATATTCATGTCGGATTTACTGCCCGACATGAACAGCGCGGCGGTGGCGCCATTGACCAGCACGCCGATGGCGGCGATCACCATGATCGTGATGCCGTCGGTCGGTGCCGGGGATTGCAGGCGGTGGCTCGCTTCCCACAGCAGCGAACCCATCGCCACCAGCAACAGCACGGCGTTGGCAAATGCCGCCAGGATCGAGGCGCGCTGCCAGCCGTAGGTATGGCGATGGTCCGGCACACGGCCCGCAGCCAGCGACGCAACCCATGCCAGCACCAGTCCGGCCACGTCCGAAAGATTGTGGCCGGCATCGGCCAAAAGCGCCAGCGAGCCCACCCGCCAGCCATAGCCGGCCTCGACCACGACGAAGGCCAGGTTCAGCGCGATGCCGATGGCAAAGGCCCGGCTGAATGCGGTCGGGCCGTGATGGTGTAGGTGGTGGGTCATTGTGACAACGCCGCAGGCTGTAAACTCCCGGTCGCAAATGACCGGGAGTTTACAGGCTCATGCGGCAAACGCGGATTACTTGAAGAAACCGCTGGCCCGCAAACGGTCACAGCCGTTGTTGCGTGGTGCCGGCAGGGTCACGCCCTTCTCCTTGGCGCGAACTTCCATGGATTGTGAGGATTTGTGACAAGGCCAGGAATCACGGTCGACCCTGGCCCCGGGCGGCATGCAGCCGGTAAAGTCGGCGCTGGCGGTACGCTGACGCTGACCGAACCCAGGGCCCGGCACAAATCAGAGGGCCTGCCGGAATATGCCGGGATGGCAACGAGAAGTATTAGACGCCGAGCACGGCAACTGCGACCGCGATCAAGCCGAGCACCAGATTCACCAGCACCAGTTTGCGGATCGCGTTCATCGCCGCCCCCGCCTGCGGCCAATCGCTTGCGGCCACGGCGGCGACCATCGGGCGGTGGAAGCGGAACACGATCAGCACCAGGATCACGGTCATGACGGCCGCAATGCCGGCCATCGCCAGCCAGCTTGCGGGAATCGCCGCGCCGGCCTGCGCAAAACGGATGAGACCGCTGCCCCACAGAAGCACCAGTGCCCAGCCGACGACCACAAAGAAGCGTCCGAGGATCGCAGCCAGCAGCGGCAGGCGCTGCGGTGGCGGCAACTGTGCGGCGGCCACGGGGCGCAGGCAGACGTGGGCGAAGAACATGCCCCCGATCCAGACAATGACAGCCAGAAGGTGGAGCAGGACTAGAACGCGATTCATTTGTGGTTCTCCGGCGGCAAGCGACATTGTGCTGGTCGCCAGTGTATTAGCGGCCGGCCATCTGGCGCAACCAGCGCCGTAAAGGCAGAATCACCCTTTGGACAAGACTGCTATCCAGCATGGTCAATCGCCGACAATTCCTGCGCGGTAATTTCAAGGCTGCTCCTGCGCCGCAACGCCCGCCATGGGCGCTGGCGGAGGAGTCTTTCCTGGACGCCTGCACTCGCTGCGGCGCATGCGTACCCGTCTGCCCGACGCGGATCATCGTCATCGTGCGCGGCTACCCGGAAGTGGATTTCAAACTCGGCGAGTGCACTTTCTGCGGCGCCTGTGCCACCGCCTGCAAGGACAAGGCCCTGCTGAACAGCGACAGCCAGATCCGGCCCTGGGCGATCAAGGCACAAGTAGCAGGCGCCTGCCTGGCGCAGCGCGGCGTAGAGTGCCGGATTTGCGGCGATCACTGCGCCGTGGCCGCGATCCGCTTCAGCCCGCGACTCGGCGGGCCGCCCGTGGCGGAGGTCGATGCCGTTTCATGCACCGGCTGCGGCGCCTGCGTGGCGCCCTGCCCGGTCAATGCAATCAGTATTACTTGATGTTGCCGATGAAACGGTTCTCGACCAGCGCCGGCGCGTCGACCTGGGCGACATGGCAACTGGTGCAGACATGGCGCGAGGCATCGAAGGCCTTGGTCGCCGCGACGAAATGGCTGTCGCCCATTTTCGGCGAGTTCTTCTTCACGTAGTTGGCCGCGCCGTGGCAATCCAGGCACTGGTTTTCGGTGAGGGTCACCTCGTCGAAATTATCCACCGCATGCGGAATCACCGGCGGCTGGGTGCTGAAAGTGCGCGCCACAACCGGTTGCGTACCCGGCCGCTTGCCGACATATTCCTTTGCCGCCGGTGCAGGATCGGCAGCGGC
>JANMTA010000090.1:0-3560 GCA_031389965.1 Betaproteobacteria bacterium | reverse complement strand
AGGGTCTTGAGTCCGACGTAGGGCTTTTGCTCCTGGATCGGCGCCGCCGGGTCGAGGGCCTGTGCCGCGAGCAGGGATTCGAGCTGTGCGTCGAGTTCGGCGAGTCGCTGCTGCAGGCCGCGATTCTGTTCTTCGAGGCTGGCCACCTGGCGCTTCAGGCGCTTGCCCGTCCATTGGCTGCCGACCAATGCCGGCGACGTAACCAGTCCGGCGATGATGGCGCCGAGGCCCAGAGTGATGAGCAGCACCAGCGCCAGCGAGCCGCCGAAGCTCCAGGCGAAAAAGCTCACCGTCACCGGTACGTTGTTCTGCAAGGCGAACAGCACCGCGACGATGGCGAAGCCGATGCCGGATATCAGCAGGATCTGCATGTGTGTCCTTTCAATTGTGTGGGGGCGGCGGCATTGGTGGATTCATTGCTGCGCTCATTTGTGCAATGCCCGCGCCGCATTGGCCGAGCGCACCGGCTGGGCGTCGGCGCTTTCGGTAAACATACTCCAGCCGAGGTACTGGCCGTAGTTGAACAGCGCGAACGCGGCGATGCTCATGATCATGGCGAAGCGCGGCATCAGTCGTCGTCTCCGGAATCGCTGTCGCCGCCATCGTCGGCACCGAAGTCGGCGCCGGTGGAAAGGAAGTCCGCGTCCTTCCAGCGTTCGGCCTCGAAGGCCTGCATCCGGTAGCGGCTGAACATCGGGAACAGCGCGAGGAAGATCAGCAGGAAAAAGAAGTTGCTCCACGCTGCCTGGTCGCGGATGACCTTGACGCGGGCGGTCACCTTGACGGGCTTCTCGGCGGAGATTTCCGGGTCGATGACGAAATAATAAGTTCCCGGCGCCAGGTCGCGGAATTCCAGTTCCTTGCTGCGATCGCCCTCGCTCCAGCTTTCGCCGCCATCCGAGCCGTGCCAGTAGGCGACTTCGGTCTGCGCCACCCAGGCGCGGCCAGAGCCCTTTTCGACCAGGGTCAGGCCCAGCCCGAGCCAGTTGTTGTCGAGGTCGGTGTCGTGGCGCAGCACCAGGTTGCGCGCCTTGCCGTCGAGCTGGAAAGTCTGCGTCGTGACGGGTTCGTCGTTTTGCGGAGAGAACACCAGGCGCTGGTCGAGCAGCGTGCGCCCGCCGAGAATGAGAAACCACAGCAGTTGCGCGACGACCGCCAGCGCCAGGAATTTCCAGAAGCCGCGGCAGACCTTGCGATGATTTTCCAGGCGCGGATTGGGCTGGTTCATCGCGATGCCGACCGCCGGCCGCAGTGCCGTGTCGAGCTTGAACGTGGCTGCCACTTCCTCCGCCGGCAGGTACTCGCCGAGCGACCAGGTCGATTCCTGGTGGCTGGACTCGCGGCTGAGCATTTTCGGCGGGGCGATGAAATCGACGATTTCCCATGTCTCGCCGACCTTGACCTTCCAGGTGAATTCGCCGACGACGTAGCGGGTCACGGCGGAACCCGCCGAGTAGCGCGTGAAAGTTTCCCCGTTCCAGGTCGTCGTCGGCAAGCCGGTTTGATACTGCGGCGGCTTGGTGACGGGGCTGACCCAGCTCCAGTGCCCGGTCGATTCCACCAGCCAGCGAAAGCCCTGCTCCGGGTGGTGCAGCAGGAATTCCTGCCAGGGGTATTCGATGCCTTCGGCGGTGATGACGCGTTGCTGGAAGCCGATCACGGTCCACTCGCGACCTCCGAATTTGCCGACGCTGCCGAGCGCGATCAGCGGTTCGATGCGCGTCGCGGCGGTGGCTTTTTGCAGGATGCGCAGGCTTTCGTTGGCGGGTTCGAGCACGCTGAGGCAGGACGGACAGGCGACGCTTTGCACCGCCTTGTCGTGGATGCCGATGGCACCGCCGCAGGCCGGGCATTGCAGTGCCTTGACCACGCCGGCCGCTTTCGCTGCCTGCTCGCCGCGGAGGTTGGCGAAATGAAAGCTGGCGAAGGGCAGCGATTCGCCGACGAAGAACAGCGGCGGCGTTTCCGAGTAGTCGATGCTGGCGAAGGCGGCCTCGGCGTCGCCGGTGCTGCGCAGGTCCACAAGCTGCGCCGGGTAGCCGGCGCCGAAGGCGAAGGGCAACTCCCCTTCGCCCGAGATGCACATGGCTTCTTCGAGGTCGGTGACGATGAAATCCCGCCCGGCCAGCTTCAGTTCCTCGTTCGGCATCAGTGTGGCGAACCCGGGCAGCGTCGCGCCCGGTGGCGTGAGGAAGCTGACTACGTACTCGCCGCCGGCATCGGAAAGCCAGCCGGAGCGGTGATCGTCGAACAGCAGATGCCATTCGTTCCAGATGCCAGCCGCATACTTGAGCTGGATGCGGCCGACCACGGCGAAATGCACGCCGCGATAGCGGCCCTCGGTGCCGAGCCGGATCGGCGACGCGCCTTCGAGGAGGTCGGCCATGCGGCCGAGGTTTTCCAGGTCGCCGCCGTGGCGCACCAGCGTGCTGCGACAGAACTCGCAGACGCCGTGGAAGGACGCCGAGGACTTGAAAACTACCGGCGCGCCGCAGGCCGGACAGTTGGCGCTGAAAGGCATGGCCCGCTTTCAGTGGTTCAGGCGAGTTTCTTCAGCAACTCCGCCTTCTTCGCATCGAACTCGGCTTGCGACAGCATGCCCTTGCCGACAAGCGCGTGCAGCTTTTCTATGGTGGCGACGACCTCGTCGGCGGATACCGCCGCAGTCACTCCAGAAGTCGGCGCCGGCGACACGGCGGCCGGTGCGGCTGGAGCCGCTGCAGGATTCAATGCGCCGGCCATGGCGCCGGCAATCTGCTGGCCCATGCCGAAGCCGACGCCGACGCCGGCGCCCAGCCCCGCGAGGCCACCTTCGTTCTGCGCCGCGAGCGGAATCGCCTCGGCGGTCTGGAACTGCGTGTAAGCCTGCATGCCGCCCATGATGTTCACGCCGATGCGCTTGTCGAGCATGGCCTGCAGTTCCTCGGGCAGCGAGATGTTCTGCACGTTGAGGCTGTCGAGCGCGAGGCCGTAGCTCTGGAACATCGGCTCCATCTTGGCTTTGAGCGCATTGCCGAACTCGACCTGGTTCGAGGCCATGTCGATGAAGGCGAAGCCGGATTCGCCGAAGATATCGGAAATGTGGCCGACGATGGTGTTGCGCAGCTGGCCTTCGAGCTGCTCCGCACTGTAGCTGTCCAGCGTGCCCGAAATCGTGGTGTGGAAGGCCTTGGGGTCGGTCAGGTGGAAGGCATAGATGCCGAAGGCGCGCAGCCGCACCATGCCGAATTCCTTGTCGCGGATGGTGACCGGATTCGGCGTGCCCCACTTGCGGTCGAGCTTCTGCCGCGTGGAAAAGAAATAGACGTCGGACTTGAAGGGCGACTCGAACAGCTTGTCCCAGTTCTTCAGGTAGGTCAGCACCGGCAGCGTCTGCGTCGTCAGCTTGACCATGCCGGGGCCGAAAACGTCGGCGACCTGGCCTTCGTTTACAAACACCGCCATCTGCGATTCGCGCACCGTCAGGCTGGCCCCGTTCTGGATTTCCATTTCGGCCATGGGGAAGCGCCAGGCCATGGTCTCGCCATCGTCCTCGGTCCACTGGATGATGTCGATGAACT
>JANMTA010000082.1:0-2138 GCA_031389965.1 Betaproteobacteria bacterium | reverse complement strand
ATGACGCGGCCGATGTTGACTTCATCCACGCTGGGACCGGCGCAGCCGACGATCACCTCGTCGAGTTGGTCGGCTGCGAAGGGCTGGCGCGCGAGGAGCGCGCGACCGGAAATCGTGGCGAGGTCGGAGGCCGAAAAGGGGCCGGGAACGTTGCGCGACTTGAGGAAGGGCGAACGCGCACCATCGACGATATAGACAGGAGCGAAGGCGGCCATCTTCATGCCACCTTGAGCAGGGTTTGCGGGGTGCCGGCCTGCTCGACGGCGAAGTCCTGCGGGAAATCGTCGACGGCGATCGCCCTGTCGCGCAGCAGGACGCGACGCTGCAACAGCGCATGTTCCTCGGCCGTGATGATGCCGGCCTCGCAGGCGTGGGCCGCCATGGTCATGTACCCGGCGCTGCCGGGTGCGGCATTCCTTGCGCTCGCCGTATCGCCGGCGCCGTCCCGCGGGATACCGCTTTGCATAACTTTCCCATCTTTCACCGCGGCCCGGATGCGGGCCTCGATCGGCTCGGCGGCGACGGTCGCCTCCAGCGCCAGTTCGACGACACCGACGGCGTCACTCATTGCTGTCACCGGGTCGCGCGGCACATACATGCCGGCGGTGAGGCGGTCGCGGGTGGCCGAAGGTTCGATCAAGGTGCGCGCCACCTCGTGGCCGAGCCTGTCGGACGGCACCACGTAAGGCCGGCCAATGGGGAAGATGACCCAGTGCAGCAGCGCGGCAATGACACGATTCGGGTAGTTCGAGATCACGCCCTCGAAGGCGTTCTGCATCTTGAACATGGCATCCCAGATCGCCCAGTGCATCAGCGGTGCGTCACCGGCCTGACGGCCCTCGTCCTCATAGCGCTTCAGCGTGGCGGAACACAGGTACATCAGGGACAGGATGTCGCCCAGCCGCGCCGAGAGTTTTTCCTTGCGCTTCAGGTCGCCGCCCATGACCAACATGGAGACGTCGGAGATGAAGGCAAAGGCCGCCGAAAAGCGCGTCAGCTGCTGGTAGTAGCGCCGTGTTTCGGGCGCCACGCCGTCCGGCGCGGGGCCGAAGTGCGAGCCGGTGAGGCCCATGCTCCAGGCACGGAAGCCGCGGCTCCAGGAAAACCAGAGGTGGCTGAACAAGGCCTGGTCGAAGTCGCGCAGGCCCTGCGCCGCATCGGGCTCGCGCGCCGCCTCCATCTCTTTCAGCACATACGGATGGCAGCGGATCGCGCCCTGGCCGAAGATGATCAGGCTGCGTGTCAGGATGTTGGCGCCTTCGACCGTGATGGCGACCGGGATCTGCTGGTAGGAGCGGCCCATGAAGTTGTTGGGGCCGAGGCAGATGCCCTTGCCGCCGAGGATGTCCATCGCGTCATTGACTACCTGGCGGGTACGCTCGGTGACGTGGTACTTGACGATGGCGGAGACCACCGAGGGCTTCTCGCCGAGGTCGATGGCGCCGGCCGTCATGCTGCGCGCCGCGTCCATCATGTAGGTGTAGCCGCCCATGCGCGCCAGGGGCTCCTCGATGCCTTCGAACTTGCCGATGGCGGTCTTGAACTGGCTGCGCACGCGGGCGTAGGCGCCGGTGGCGCGCACCGCGAGCTTGGCCATGCCGGTGTTGGAGGAGGGCAGCGAGATCGAGCGCCCCGCGGCGAGGCATTCCATCAGCATGCGCCAGCCCTGGCCGGCCATCGCGGGGCCGCCGATGATCCAGTCCAGCGGCATGAAGACATCCCTGCCGGAATTCGGCCCGTTCTGGAACACGGCATTCAGCGGGAAGTGACGGCGGCCGATGATGACACCGGGGTGGTCGGTCGGCACCAGCGCGCAGGTGATGCCCAGATCATCGACGTTGCCGAGCAGGTGCTCGGGATCCTGCAGGCGGAAAGCCAGGCCGAGAATCGTGCAGATCGGGCCCAGCGTGATGTAGCGCTTGTCCCAGGTGACGCGCATGCCGATGATTTCGCGGCCCTGCCACATTCCCTTGCCGACGATGCCGAGGTCGGGGATAGAGGCGGCATCCGAGCCGGCATGCGGGTTGGTCAGGGCGAAGGCGGGGATTTCCAGGCCCTTGGCCAGGCGCGGCAGGTAGTGGTTCTTCTGCTCCGCGGTGCCGTAATGCAGCAGCAGCTCGGCCGGGCCGAGCGAGTTG
>JANMTA010000035.1:0-1963 GCA_031389965.1 Betaproteobacteria bacterium | reverse complement strand
CGCGTTGCAGTTGAAGGCTTCCGGGGCGATGTGCGAGCGGCCCATGATTTCGCACAGTGGCGCGTATTCGAGGTTCGTCAGGCCGGCGCCGCGCTCGGACTGCGGCAGGAAGAGGTTCCACAGGCCGGCGGCGCGGGCCTTCTCTTTCAGCTGCTCGATGATTACGGTCGGCACCCAGGGATTGCCCGCGGCGCGGTTGGCCGCGACTTCCTCGTCGAACACGGCCTCGTTCGGATAGATGTGCTCGTCCATGAAGGCGGTGAGGCGCTTCTGCAAATCCCTGACCTTGGGGGAGTAGTCGAAATCCATGGTGTGTCCTCGGGGGCGATGGTGCGTTGATGGTGCGTTGATGGTGCGTTGGTTGTTCAATGGTTGGCGAGCAGGCGTTCGACCTGGCGCCAGGCTTCTTCGGCCAGGGGTCGGGCGCGCTTGCCTGCTTCGATGGCGTCGGCGCTCGACGCATTGCCCTGCAGGGCGCGCGCCATGATGCCCTGCAGGATGCCGGCCAGGCGAAACATGTTGAAGGCCATGTAGTACTCCCATTCGCGCGGCGGAATGGGATCGCGTCGGGTGCGGCGGCAATAGGCGGCGACGTACTCGGCCTCGGACGGAATGCCCAGCGCGGCGAGCTCGCAGCCGACCAGGCCGCGGAACTGGCCCGGCGACAGACGCCAGCTCATGCAGTGGTAGGCGAAGTCGGCCAGCGGATGGCCGAGGGTCGACAACTCCCAGTCGAGCACGGCCAGCATGCGCGGCTCGTCGGGGTGGAACACCGTGTTGTCCAGCCGATAGTCGCCATGCACGATGGAGGTCTCTTCGCCGGGCGGGATGTTCTGCGGCAACCAGTCGATGAGCTTGTCCATGGCCTCGATCTTTTCGCCAGTCACGGATAGCGAGGCGCGGTACTGCTTGCTCCAGCGCGCCACCTGGCGCTCCAGGTACTTGTCCGGCTTGCCGTAGCCGGCCAGCCCCACGGCCGCGTAATCGACCGTGTGCAGGGCGGCGATGACGCGGTTCATCTCGTCGAAGATGGCGCCGCGATCGACCGGGCTCATGCCGGGCAGCGCCGGATCCCACATGATGCGGCCGTCGACACAGTCCATGATGTAGAACATGGTGCCGATGACGGAATCATCCTCGCACAGGGCCCAGGTCTTCGGCACCGGCACGTCGCTGCCGGCCAGCGCCGAGATCACCTTGTATTCGCGGTCCACCGCATGGGCGCTGGGCAGCAGCTTGCCGGTGGGCTTCCGGCGCAGCACGTACTTGCGGCCGCCGGCGGTGAGCATGAAGGTCGGGTTGGACTGGCCGCCCTTGAATTTCTCGACCTGCGGCATGCCTGAAAAGCCCTCGACGTGCGCCGTCATCCATTCCGCAAGGCGGATGATGTCGAAGGCGTCCTGTCCGGTCACGGCGCGCGTGCCGGTAAATCTATTCGTCATCACTAGACGAGTTTAACCAACTGCTTGCCGAAGTTGCCGCCCTTCAATAGGCTGATGAGGGCGGCCGGGGCGGCGGCGAGGCCTTCGACGATGCTCTCGCGATACTTGATGCGCCCTGCCGCGACGTGGCCGACCAGTTCCTTCAAGGCCGGCGGCCAGCGGCCCAGGTCGTCGGAGACGATGAAGCCCTGCATCCTGATGCGATTCATCAGCACCGCGCTGATGTTCTGCATCGGCCAGGGCGCCGTGTTGTACTGCGAAATCAGGCCGCACAGCGCGATGCGCGAGTAGGGCTTCATCTGCGTCAGCAGGGTATCGAAAATTTCGCCGCCGACGTTCTCGAGCAGGCAGTCGATGCCCCCGGGCGCGGCGGCTCGCACTTCACGATAAAGGTCGCCGCGCAAATTGCCGGCCTTATAGTCGATGCAGGCATCGAAGCCGAGTTCCTCGACCACGTAGCGGCATTTGTCCGGCCCGCCGGCAATGCCGATCGCGCGCGCGCCGTGGATCTTCGCCAGTTG
>JANMTA010000470.1:0-1698 GCA_031389965.1 Betaproteobacteria bacterium | reverse complement strand
CCACCAGCAACATCGCCACCGCCGCCGCCGCGACGACGCGCTGCCGGCGCAGGCCCCAGGCAAGCGCCGGCTCGTAAAGCGCCAGCAGCTTGCGCGGCAACCACGGCTCCTCGTGCTTGACTTCGCGCAGCAGATAGGAGGCCAGCACCGGAATCACGGTCAGCGACAACACCAGGGATCCGGCCAGGGCGAAAACGATGGTGAGCGCCACCGGCACGAAGAATTTACCTTCGAGATCCTGTAGCGTCAGCAGCGGCAGAAACACGGTAATGATGATCAATATCCCTGAGGTGACCGGCACCGCAACCTCGCGCACCGCGCGATAGATCGTATGCAGCCGCGGCAGCTTGCCGGCCGTGGGATCGGTCGCCAGGCGCTGCACGATGTTTTCGACCACCACCACGGCGGCATCGACCAGCATGCCGATGGCGATGGCCAGGCCGCCCAGGCTCATCAGGTTGGCCGACATACCGAAAGCGCGCATCAAAATGAAGGTGATCAGCGCCGCCAGCGGCAGCACCAAGGCGACGGTCAATGCCGCTCGGATATTGCCGAGGAACAGCACTAGCAGCACGATGACCAGCGCCGTTCCTTCGAGCAGCGCGGCTGAGACCGCACCGACCGCCTTGGCGACGAGGGAAGCGCGATCGTAGAAAACGTCAAGTCGCACGCCTTGCGGCAGCGTCGGTTGCAGTTCAGCGAGTTTCTTGCGGACGCCTTCGACGACCTTTTGCGCGTTGGCGCCGGCCAATCCCAACACCAGCCCCTGCACGGCTTCACCCTTGCCGCTTTGCGTCACCACACCATAGCGTGTCACGGTGCCGATCTTGACCTCGGCCAGATTGCCGACACGGACCGGGGCACCATCCTTCGTCGTCACCACCACCGCACGCAAATCGTCCAGGTTGGTGATGCTGCCTTCGCTGCGCACCAGCAGAACTTCGTCGCCCTCGCCGAGTCGGCCCGCTCCGTCGTTGCGGTTGTTGGCGCTGATGGCGTCTTTGATCTGGGCGATGGTTACGCCGCTGGCGGCCATTCTGAGTTGATCGGGAACGACCTCGAAGGCGCGCACCACACCGCCCAGCGCATTGACATCGGCGACGCCAGGAACCGTCCGCAGCACCGGACGGATTACCCAGTCCAGCAGACTGCGCCGCTCGGCCAGGGACATCCCCTCGCTTTCGACCGTGAACATGAACATTTCCCCAAGCGGGGTGGTGATCGGCGCCATGCCGCCCGAGAGGCCGGACGGCAGGCTATCGGTCAGTCCGCCCAGGCGCTCGCTGACCTGCTGGCGCGCCCAATAAATGTCGGTGCCGTCTTCGAAGTCGATGGTCACATCGACCAGGCCGTATTTGGTCACCGAGCGCAGGATCTTTGTCTTGGGGATGCCGAGCATTTCCACTTCGATCGGCACCGCGACCCGGCTTTCGATCTCTTCCGGCGTCATGCCGGGGGCCTTCATGATGATCTTGACCTGCGTGCTTGCCACATCGGGGAAGGCGTCAATCGGTAAACCGCGGTAGGCCACCCATCCCGCCCCGGCGACCAATAGTGTGGCCAGCAGGATGAATAGGCGCTGTGATAAAGAAAATTGGACCAGACGCGAAAGCATTACTTTTTCTCCTTCGCATCGATCCAGGCACCCTTGAGCGCGACGACTCCGCTGACCGCGATATGTTCACCGGCTTTGAGCGG
>JANMTA010000507.1:0-1769 GCA_031389965.1 Betaproteobacteria bacterium | reverse complement strand
GTGTTGAAAAGCCCCGTCCCAAGGTGCTGTTCGAGGTCGGCGAGATGGTTCGCATCAAGGAAGGCCCGTTTACCGACTTCAACGGCAACGTCGAGGAAGTCAATTACGAAAAGAGTCGCCTGCGTGTCTCCGTGACCATTTTCGGTCGCGCCACGCCGGTGGAACTGGAGTTTGCGCAGGTCGAAAAGGCATAGTTTTTACCGGCGCCGCGGCGGTTTCCGCGGCAAGAGGAGCGCCAGTAGATGAATGAAAAATTCGCCGACCGCGCGCTAGGACTCACGTAGATAGGAGCCTTCATGGCAAAGAAGATAATCGGTTACATCAAGCTGCAGGTCCCAGCGGGCAAGGCCAATCCCTCGCCACCCATCGGCCCGGCACTGGGCCAGCGCGGCCTCAACATCATGGAATTCTGCAAGGCGTTCAACGCCCAGACCCAGGGCCTGGAGCCCGGCCTGCCGATTCCGGTGGTAATTACCGCATTCGCGGACAAGAGCTTCACCTTCATCATGAAGACGCCGCCGGCGACCATTCTGATCAAGAAGGCTGCTGGCATTACCAAGGGTTCGCCCAAGCCGCATACCGACAAGGTGGGCTCGATCACCAAGGCGCAGGCCGAGGACATCGCCAAGGCCAAGATGAAGGATTTGACAGCCGCCGATCTCGAAGCGGCCGTGCGCACCATCGCGGGTTCCGCCCGTAGCATGGGCATTACCGTGGAGGGCCTGTAATCATGGCAATAGCATCCAAGCGAGCCCGTGCGGTATTCGCCAAGGTCGATCGTAACAAGGCTTATCCGGTCGGCGATGCGCTGACTCTGGTCAAGGAATGCGCGACCGCCAAATTTGACGAGTCGATCGATGTTTCCGTAAATCTCGGGATCGATGCCAAGAAGTCGGATCAACTGGTGCGCGGCTCCGTCGTGCTGCCTTCCGGTACCGGCAAGACCGTTCGCGTCGCGGTGTTCGCCCAGGGCGAGAAGGCCGAAGCGGCGCGTGCCGCCGGCGCCGACGTGGTCGGCTTCGATGATCTGGCGGCCGAGGTCAAGGCCGGCAACATGAATTTCGATATCGTGATTGCTACACCGGACGCGATGAAGGTGGTCGGTGCCCTCGGCCAGATTCTCGGCCCGCGCGGTCTGATGCCGAACCCGAAGGTGGGCACGGTGACGATGGATGTCACCACTGCGGTGAAAAATGCCAAGGCCGGTCAGGTGCAGTACCGCACTGACAAGGCCGGCATCATTCATTGCACCATCGGCCGCGCTTCGTTCAGTGTTGACGCGCTCAGGCTGAACCTTGCGGCGCTGATTGAAGCCTTGCAGAAGGCCAAGCCGGCGGCGTCCAAGGGCCATTATCTGAAGAAAGTGTCGCTGTCCAGCACCATGGGCGCCGGCGTCCGCGTCGATCAGGCCAGCCTGTCGGCGCAACAGTAATGGCCCCCCACGCGCGCAACCCCGGCTCGCTGCCCCTCCACCGGGGGGCGCATGCCACCTTGGGGCGGCCCGGCGGGGGCATGAAGAACTTTGGGCTGCTGCGCAGTTCGCGCAATTTGGCGAACGACGCGGCAGGTTGTCAAAGACCGCAGGTGTCCGCAAGGACTTAATTGTGGCGACGGAACAGCGTTGCAAAGCCGGCGTAGATGGCGTTACCCGATGATGGAATTTCGGTTCCTGAATGAAGGTCGCCGTATCGCCAGCACCGACTTTTCGGTGTTGGGGTTTAAAAGGAGTTGACCGTGAGTCTCAATCTTGACGACAAGAAGACGGTAGT
>JANMTA010000463.1:0-4071 GCA_031389965.1 Betaproteobacteria bacterium | reverse complement strand
AGCACCGGACCGCCGCCAGAAACCCATGACAATCAGAATTGCAGCGAGCGCGAGCAACTGCCCAAGCTCGACCCCGACATTGAATGCGAGGATGTTGGGTACCAAACCATCCTGCGATAGCGTGAATTCCTGCAGCTTGGTGGCGAGGCCGAATCCATGGAAGAAACCAAAGATCACTACCGCGGCCTTGGTGTTGGGCTGAAACCCCAGCACCCGCTTGAATCCACCAAGATTGTCGAGCGCCTTGTACACCACCGAGAGGCCGATGATGGCGTCGACCAGATAGGGGTTGACGTGGGTGCCGCTAAGGACGCCATACAGCAGCGTGACGCTGTGGCCAACGGCGAATAGCGTGACGTAGGTTCCGATCTCGCGCATCCGGTACAGGAAGAAGATCACACCGAACAGGAACAGTAGATGGTCGTACCCGGTGACCATGTGCTTGGCCCCTAGGTAAATGAACGGGATCAGTTGCAGGCCGGCGCTTTGCTCGATGAACAGCTTGTCATCCTCTGCGACGCCATGGGCGAAGGCACTCGTCGCCATCAAGCCGAGCAACATAATGCCGATGAAAGCAAGCCAGCGAGAACGCAACGCGGCCTCGATCCATTGCTGCGTAAAAGTCATTGCAAATGTTTTAGTCATGATCCAACTCCCAAACCAAGTGCGCATCGATGAGCAGCCCGTAGTAAGCCTGCAGCGCGGAAACCTGCGATTGCAGTGCATTGTTCATTGCAGCAGTTGCCTGGCGTCGCGCCAGCAACAGGGCCTGTAATTCCGCTTCACCCAAGGTATAAGCACGTTGCATGAGGGCAGCGTTTTCCTGCATGAAAGCCGCACCCTCATTCGCGATTTGCAGGCTGCCATAGGCACCTTGCGCAGTCGCGACGGCGCTCGCAATTCCCGTTTCGAGTTGGCGCTTCTTGCGTTCGACTTCCTGGCGCGACACCTCAACCACGGCAATCGCCTTGGCACTGCGCGAGTCACGCATATCCCCCGGGATCGGAATGCTGATCATGACCCCGGAAAAGCGTTCCCGACCACCGACCTCCGAGGCCGTATAGACCCCGAGCGTCGGATCGGGAGTCTTGTCCGCACGCGCCCGCTCTGCATGAGCCTGAGCCTTCTGCATTTGCGCTTGGATGACCTTCAACTCATCGCTTTCAGCCAGGATGCGCTCCCGCCAAAACGCCGCGTTCTCCCCAATCGGCAATGGGGTGGGCAAGGCCGTGACCTGACGCTTCACCCCGGGAAAGCGCGTGGATAGACGCGACCAGGCGGCGGCAGCCTGCGTCTTCGCATCGTTGTCCATACGCCTTTGCTCGGCCAGTTCGGCGCGGGCGATGCTCACGTCCAATTTCGAGGCGTCGCCGGCGCGGGCGCGCTTTTCCGCGGCTGCAAGACTGGCCTGTGCCGACTGAAGACTGTTCTCGGCCAGTTCGCGGGCACGTTCCGCCGCCAGACTATCCACCCACAATGCCATCAGTTCGCGCGCCGCTTCGTGCAGCGCCTCGCCATAGCGCGCCTGGGACTCCTCGACGGTTGCCTTGCCAAGGCTGCGATCGGCTGCGGCTTTGCCGGGCAACCGGAGGGTCCGCTCTATGCCCGCGTTCCATTCGTTATAGCGCGGGCCGGTTTCCAATCGCCGCTGCTGACTCATGACGCGTGTGGTCCATTCATACGGCGTTTTATCGAGGATGCCCGCCTCCTGCAGGGCGACGTCCAGGCCGGCGCGCGCGGCGGCAACGCCGGGGTCCTGTTCGAGCAGTGGCCGTGCAATTTCGGTGGGCAAGAGCCCCGGCGGATTCACCGGCTGCACTGCCTGCACGGTAGCAGGGACGGCCAACAGACCGATGAGGAGCAAACGGATCATCATGCGATTTCTCCCGTTTCGACAACCGTCGTAATCCAGTAGCGCAGGCCCGCGTCGGCGAACTGCAGGCGCAGGGCGTCGAGCAGGGCCGTCTTGTCGGTCGCCGCAAAGATCACCTGGATTTCCGTGGCGCGCGCGCGGCCCAGCACCTGTTCCGTCTGGTCCAGATGATGGTGGTCGAGACCATGCGCGGCCGTGGGGGTGCTGGTGAACACCGTGGTGTTGGGCTGCATCAGCAGCAGATCGAGCAGCTTTTCCTCCGTCGCTGGCGGACACAGCAGCGTCAAGCAAAGTTCAGACATGGGACACCTCTCGTTTCGGGAATGCAAAGCGCAAATACAGGATGGGCAGCAACATCAGCGTCAGGGCCGTGGCGGTGATCAAACCGCCGATCACGACGATGGCGAGCGGTCGCTGAATCTCCGAGCCCGGCCCGGTGGCGAACAGCAGCGGGATCAGGCCGAAGGCCGTAATCGACGCGGTCATCAGCACCGGGCGCAGACGCCGCTTCGCGCCCTGCACCACGACGTCGGCGAGCCGCATGCCCTCGCTTTGCAGTTGATTGAAATAGCTGACCAGCACCACGCCGTTCAGCACCGCGATGCCGAGCAGGGCGATGAAGCCCACCGAGGCGGGCACCGACAGGTATTCGCCGGTGACCCACAAGGCGACGATGCCGCCGACCAGCGCGAACGGGACATTGCTCAGGATCAGCAGGGCCTGGCGCACCGAGCGGAAAGTCGAGAACAGCAGTACGAAGATCAGCCCGAGCGCGACCGGCACCACCACCGTGAGTCGGGCCGCCGCGCGCTGCTGGTTCTCGAACTGGCCGCCCCAGCTGATGCGGTAGCCGGTAGGCAGGGGCAGCTTTTGCGTGACCAGCTGCTTGGCCTCCTCCACGAAGCCGACCAAATCACGGCCGCCGACGTTGGCGATCACCACGCTGTAGCGGCTGCCCATTTCGCGATCGATCTTGACCGGCCCTTCCGCGCGTTCCAGCGTGGCGACGCTTGTCAGCGGCACTGTGGCGCCGCCCGGCGTGGTGATGCGCGTCGCCGCGAACTCGGCCGGCGAGTGTCGCACCGCTTCGGCGCCGCGCAGCACGATCGGCGTGCGGCGATTGCCCTCGATGACGATGCCGGCGCGCTGGCCCTCGATCTGGGTGCGCAGTGCGTCCTGGATTTCCTCGACGCTCAGGCCGAGCCGTCCGGCCTGCAAGCGGTCCACCGCCACCCGCAGGTACTGCACGCCGTCGTTCTGGACCGTATATACATCCTGATTGCCGGGGACCGTCTTGAGCAGCGCTTCGACCTGGCTCGCATACTCATTCAGCTTGTCAAGTTCGGGACCGAAAATCTTCACCGCCAGGTCGCCGCGCACGCCGATGATCATTTCCGACACGCGCATTTCGATCGGCTGGGTAAAGCTGTATTTGATGCCGGGCATCGGGTCGAGTACCTTGCGCACTTCGTCCATCAGCGCTTCCTTGCTCTTCATGCGCCATTCGCCTTGCGGCTTCAACAGCAAATACGTGTCGGACAGATTGAGCCCCATCGGGTCGAGGCCGATTTCGTCTGAACCGGCACGAGCAACAATGCCATGCACTTCCGGAACGGCCTGCATGATGGCGCGATGGATTTTCAGATCGAGCGCGGCGCTTTGTTCGAGGCTGACCGAGGGCAGTTTCTCGATGCCGACGATCAGGTCGCCCTCATCCATGGTTGGCATGAAGGTCTTGCCGACCTGGGTGTAGATCACGCCGGCCGCCAGCAACATCGCCACCGCCACCGCGGCGACAACGCGTTGCCGGATCAGGCCCCAGGCCAGCGCTGGCTCGTAGAGCGCCAGCAGTTTGCGCGGCAGCCACGGCTCCTCGTGCTTGACCTCGCGCAGCAGATACGATGCCAGCACCGGAATCACGGTCAGCGACAACGCCAGGGATCCGGCCAGGGCGAAGACGATGGTGAGTG
Organism: Betaproteobacteria bacterium; assembly: GCA_031389965.1. Lineage (GTDB taxonomy): Bacteria > Pseudomonadota > Gammaproteobacteria > Burkholderiales > Rhodocyclaceae > Sulfuritalea. Next base: position 228 of record JANMTA010000463.1, on the reverse strand, counting down.
CCACCGGCACGAAGAATTTGCCTTCGAGGTCCTGTAGCGTCAGCAGCGGCAGAAACACGGTAATGATGATCAAGATCCCTGATGTGACCGGGACCGCAACCTCGCGCACGGCGCGATAGATCGTGTGCAGCCGCGGCAGCTTGCCGGCCGTGGGATCGGTCGCCAGGCGCTGCACGATGTTTTCGACCACCACCACGGCGGCATCGACCAGCATGCCGATGGCGATGG
>JANMTA010000482.1:0-1926 GCA_031389965.1 Betaproteobacteria bacterium | reverse complement strand
GCGGAGCCCCCGGCCATCAGCGCGGACATCGCCGTCCTGCTGCCCCCCGCAGCGGCCCGCGAGACCGCGCCCCCCTCGCCGCCGACGGCCCCGGCGGCCCCGACGGCCCCGGCGGCCCAGCCGCAGAACCTGCCGCGGCCGATCTCGGAAGCACCGCATGCGGCGACGCTGATGAAGATTGCCGACTCGACCTTTGCCATCGTCGGTGGAGTCGGACTGGGCTCCGCCGTGGCGATCGAGGGCGACAAGCTATTGACCAATTGCCACGTCATCGCGCCCAACGTGCTGAAGGGACCGATGTATGCGGTCAGCGTGGTCACGGGCGCGCGGACGCTGATCACCGAAGCCGCCTTTCTCGTCACCGAGGACGCCTGTGTCGTGCATGCGCCGGGCCTCGGCGGCAAACCCATCGCCATGGGGGATGCCGGGCAGTTGCCGCGGGGAACCCGCATCTTCAACATCGGCATTGTCGAGGGCCAGCCGACCTTTTCGGCCGGCGCACTCCTCGGTGTCATCAACCGCGGCGGTCAGACCTACCTCGTCTCGTCGAACTATTGCGACCAGGGCGTCTCCGGCGGACCGCTGGTCGACGCCGAGGGCCGCCTGGTGGGCCTGACCTCGGGCGGTCCGCGGGACCGCAGCTTCTGTCTGTCGCTCACCGCCGAGACCGCGCGCAGGGTATTGACTCAGACACTGATCGCCATCGATGCCTTTCCGCCCAATTACCTCAGCAATCTGGCGCGCCGCTGGTAGCCGGCAATCGGGTTTGCCGCGCGACGCTTGTCGCGCCAAGGCTAAGGCGGCAGAATCAAGCTTGTGGCAAACGGCGCGCGCACCCATCTGACCCTCTATCTGACCGGCAGCTACCTGCTGCTGATCATTTACGCCAGCTTGTATCCCCTGACCGGCTGGCACGACAGCGGCGGCGATCCCGTGTCCTTCCTCGGCGCGGGCTGGCCGCGCTACTACACGGGCTTCGATCTGGCGACCAACATCGTCGCCTATCTGCCCTTCGGCTTCCTCTGTGCCGCCACCTTGCGCCGCCACCTGGCCCCAATGCCGGCCTGGCTGCTGGCGACCCTGCTCGGCGGTGCTTTGAGCCTGGCCCTGGAACTGCTGCAGAACTACCTGCCCAATCGCGTGCCGTCCAATCTGGACCTCGCCTGCAATGCCGCCGGCGCCCTGCTCGGCGGCTGGCTTGGCGCACTGTGGGGCGTCCGGGTGCTCGACGAGGGGAAGCTGGCCGACTTGCGCCGCCGGCTCATGATGCACGGCTATGGCGGCGACATCGGCGTGCTGCTGGTTGCCGCCTGGCTGATGACCCAGCTCTCGCCCGAGTCGCTGCTGTTCGGCAGCGGCAATCTGCGCCAGATGCTCGATCTGCCGCCGGTCCAGCCCTTCCTGGCGGAACGCTTTGTCGATCTGGAAACCTTCATCGCCGCCGCCGGTCTGCTGGCCGCGGGCCTGGTCATTTCAATGCTGCTGCGCCGCCACGCGCGCGGCCTCACTCTCGGCCTGCTGCTCGGCGCGCTGCTGATCAAGACGGCCACCCATGCCCTGCTGATGGGGCCGGCGGCAGCGTTGGGCTGGATCACGCCCGGCAACAGCCTCGGCATCGGCATCGGGCTCGTGCTCTGGTTCAGCGCATCTTTCCTCAGCTTTCCGCCGCAGCGCGCAGTGGCCGCGCTGGCGCTGCTGCTGACCACCGTCATGGTCAATGTCGCGCCGGAAAATCCCTATCTGCACAACACGCTGCAGGTCTGGAATCCCGGCCAGTTCCTGAATTTCAACGGCCTCACGCGATTGATCGCATCGCTGTGGCCATTCCTTGCCCTGCCCTGGCTGATGATCTACCGTCCGAGAAAAAATGAATCCGATTACTGACCTCACCACCCTGCGCGATGCGCTGCGGGCCTTTTGCGCCGC
>JANMTA010000469.1:0-9340 GCA_031389965.1 Betaproteobacteria bacterium | reverse complement strand
AAGGAGGAGATGGACCAGCAGCGCGCCGTCTTCGTCGAAGGCGCCGGAGCGAACAACATCGGCGCCGGCCAGGCCAACGAAATCTTCGACGTCATGGAGAAGTTCGCCGGCTATGGCTTCAACAAGTCGCACGCGGCGGCCTACTCGCTGGTGGCCTACCAGACCGGCTGGCTCAAGCGCCATCACCCGGCCGCCTTTGCCGCGGCGACGCTGTCGTCGGAAATGGCCAACACCGACAAGATCCAGTTTTTCTACAAGGACGCCATCGACAACGGCCTGGTATTCCTGCCGCCCGACATCAACCAGAGCGGCATCCGTTTCCGTCCGGTCGATGGCAAGACGATCCGCTACGGACTGGGCGCGATCAAGGGAACCGGCGAGGCGGCACTCTCGGTCATTCTCAAGGCACGAACCGGGGGTGGTGCATTCCGCGACTTGTTCGACTTCTGCCGTCGCATCGACAAGCGCGTGGTGAACCGGCGCGTGGTCGAGGCGCTGATCCGCGCCGGTGCGTTCGATAGCATGGATGATCACCGCGCCAAGTTGCTGGCCTCCACCGGGATCGCCCTGGAGGCCGCGGAACAGGCCGAGCGCAATGCCATGCAGGGCGGCCTGTTCGACATGGGGGCGGGGGCGCAGGAGGACACCAGCCACTACATCGCCGTCGCGCGCTGGAGCGAACGCGAACAACTCATGAACGAAAAGCCGGCACTTGGATTTTTCTTTTCCGGTCATCCCTATCACGCCTACGCCGCCGAGATCGGCGCCTTCGTCAAACGTCGCCTCGGCCAGCTCGAGCCGCAACGCGAACCGGTGCTGCTGGCCGGTGTCGTCATGTCCACGCGGACCCAGATGACGCGTCGCGGCAAGATGGCTGTCGTCGTGCTCGACGACGGCAGCACCCAGCTCGAGGTGACCGTGTTCAACGAATTGTGGGACGCCGAGCGTACCAAGATCAAGGAAGACGAGCTGCTGCTGGTCGAAGGCAAGGTGCAGAAGGACGACTACAGCGGCGGCTTGCGCATCACCGCCGACAAGCTCTACACCCTGGCCGAGGCGCGCGGGCGCTTTGCGCGCAGCCTGCGCCTGACCATGAACGGCGGGTCGGACGCCAGGCGCCTGCAGGCCTTGTTGGCGCCGTTTCGCAACGGGCCCTGCCCGGTGCGCCTCACCTACCGCAACGGCGACGCAACGGCCGAGTTGCCGCTGCCCGAGAACTGGCGCGTCAGGCTCGACGATGCCCTGCTGGCCGGACTCGTCGACTGGCTCAAGGCCGAGAACGTGAAAGTCATCTACCAGTGATCACGCTGATCGATGATGCCCTGCTGAACGAGGTTTGCGCCGAAGCGGCAATCAGCCCGCGCCGGCGCAAGAACCGCAACTTCCATCCGACGGATGATCACCCCGCACATCGTCTGCTGAATGCCATGCAGCCGGATTCCTACATCGCGCCGCATCGTCACCTGGATCCGGATAAGGACGAAACCCTGGTCGTCCTGCGCGGCCTGCTGGGGCTGATTGTTTTCAATGATGCCGGCGGCGTGGTGCAGACTGTAAAAGTCGGCGCCGCTGCGCTCTGCGTGCCTAGGAATCCGCTGCGCGGGCAGGCAACGGCGAGCGGCGTCGACATACCGCACGGCACCTGGCATACCGCCGTTGCGCTGGAGCCCGATACCGTGTTTCTGGAAGCCAAAGCCGGACCCTATCTGGCGTTCACCGAAGCGGAAAAGGCGCCATGGGCGCCGGCCGAAAATACGGTGGAGGCCCGGGTCTACCTGGCGTCCCTCAGGGTTTGCTGCGCGGCCTGAGGCGCTTCACGAAACGATATACGCCGCCGCTCCGGTCGACAGCAGCTTGCCGTCGGCGCCGAGAAATTCCATGCGCGTAGTCGCCACGCGCGAGCCGAGGCGCAGCACTTCGGCGCGCAGTTCGAAATGCTCGCCGATGCCGGGGCGCAGGTAGTCGATGCGCAGATCGATGGTGCCCAGCTTGCCAAAGCGATGCAGCCGCTGCTGTGGCTCTTCGTCCATGTGCCGCGCGCCGATGGCCGCCATCACTGCCAGCCCGCCCATCGCGTCGAGGCTCGCGCTGATGACGCCGCCGTGGATCCGGTTGTGGCTGTAGTGGCCGATCAACTCCCGCCGCATTTCAATGCGGCCGGTGGCGCGGTCGGTATCGATTGAGGTGATCTTCAGGCCGAGAACCTGGTTGAAGATGATCATTTCTTCGAAAATCTTCTTCAGACCATCGACGAACTCCGGTTCGAACTCGGTGGCTGTCCCTGCGCCGGGCTTTTTCATGGCGCGGATGCGGGCGGGGTGTCCGCTGGGGTCGTGGGCAGAATCAATTCCCGGGCCCGTGCCGCCACCTGCGGCGGAAAGGGCTGCGACTTGCGGGTTTCCGGGTTGAGGCAGACCACCGTGAACTCGCAAATCGAGCAGACATCGCCGGTTTCGGTATTGAACAATTCGTGGCGGAAGCGCAGCACTTTCTCGCGCATCTCCAGCACGCCGGTGCGCACCGCCACGGTGTCGCCGGGATACAACTCCTTGCGGTAGCTGATGTTCTGCTGCACCGCCGCCAGGTGCAGGGCGCCGCTGCGCAGCAGGGACGGCGTCATGCCGAGCATGGCATAGAACTGCCAGCAGGCCTCTTCGAGGAACTCCATGTAGGCGCGCACGTTGATGTGCCCCATGTGGTCGCGTTGCCACTCGTGGACCGTGCCACGTGCGGTTTCAATCATTGCTTCAGTCCTCCTTCCCGGTGCAACCGGGATGCTCCAGGGGATCTGCCCTGAACCTGTTCTTACTTCAGGGCCTCGGCCAGATCCTTGTCAGTCACCTTGCCCGCGCGATGCAGCTGCAACAGGATAGCCAATGACTTTGGAATGTTGCGACCGGACTCGTAGCGGGAACCGCCCGACTGGGTGACGCCGAAGCGCGTCCAGAATTCGGTCTGGTTGAGGTTTTGCTTCTTGCGGACATCAGCGATGTCGGAAAAATCGAGTTTCTTTTTGCGTGCCATGGACAGCTCCTTTGCGGGTGAGTGAAACATGCTCCTAGAATACAGGCAAGAACGCCGGATGTGGCGCCTATCTGGAAGTCGCCCTGGCTTTGCCGAGTTCGGCCAGTGCCTGCGTTGCGGTCTCTGCAATCCCGGTGAGAGCGGCGGCATTGGCCACCTCAAGGGCAGTTTGGTAGGCCGCCGCCGTGTCGCCGGCACCGACTTTCCTGCGGATGTCACCGATCAGCAGCCAGTCGCGGGCAATCTTTTCCGGCAGCGCCAGGCGGCGGTCGATGTCGAGCGCGGCCTGGGCGGCGGGCAGGGCGCCCGCCGTGTCACCGCCGGCGAGTCGCGCCGCCGCGATCACGCGCCAGGCATTGCCGGTCTCGACTGCTTCGCCCCTGTCGCGCAGCAGTTTCAGCGCGGCATCGGCATGGGCCAGGGCGTCCTGGGGACGTTTGCCGGCAAGCGCCGCGCGCGCCTGCAGCAAATTCAGGCTGGCGGCCTGCGGGCAGGCCGCGCCGCAGCGATCGGCCGCCGCGGTGAGGCTTTGCTGCGCTTCGGCGTCGCGCGCCAGCGCCAGTTGCGCCTGCGCCTTGAGCAGCAGAGTATCCAGCGCGGGGCCGGGTTCCGCGCCGGGGTCGGCGACGTTGAGCAGGTCCAGCGCGGCTTCCGCGCGGCCCTGGGCAAGGCGGGTGCGCGCCAGATGCAGGCGGTTGCGCGTGCGTCCCGGCGCATCGTCGATGCTGGCATGGAGCCGCATGGCTTCGTCGAAGCGACGTTCGGCCACGTTGAAGTCGCCGCGAGCGTAGCGTTTGGCGCCGTCGCTCTCGGCCTCCAGCGCGGCGCGCAGGCGCGGCGGATCGGCGGGCGAGTTGGCGGAATTCGGCGTCGATCCACAGCCGGCGAGGATCAGAGCCGCCAGAAAAATGGATTTAGCGCACACGGCCGGCCTCCCCGCGCGGATCGCTGTCGGGCTTGAGCGTGGCCGGCGCGGGCGCGTCGACGAAGGTACTGATCGGCCACTTCTGCTTCGCGCCGCTGACGATTTCGCGCACGTCGGCGGCGGCCGCGCTGCCGTCGCGCAGTATGGGCGGTACACTGGCTTCCGCCTCGGCGGCGATCTTCCCGGCATGGTCAATGACCTGTTGCGTGCGGTCGAGGACCTGCTGCGTGCGGTCGAGCATGCCTGGCAGGCGCTGGTTGGTTGCGTCCAGGGTCTGGCCGAGCTGACCCAGGCTTTGCTCCGCCTTACCCAGCACCCGGGTGGCGGTGCCGCCGATGCCCTCCACCTGGCGGTTGCTGGTGGCGAGGAGGACGTTCAGGGCGTCGGCGCTTTCCCGTATCCGGGCCAGGGTGCCGGGCAGGCCCTTGTCCGCATCGGCCAGGGTGCCGGTGATGACCTTTATGTCCTTCAGGATCGGGATGAATTCGTCGCGCACCTGGTTGGCCAGTGCGGCAAGGCCGTCGGCACGGGAGAAGGCCAGTCGCGCCTGCGCCGGAGCGAGGCGGCTCTGGTCTGCTCCCGGCACGATTTCCAGCGTGGCCGAGCCGACCAGGCCATCCTTGTGCAGTTCTACCCGCGCGTCATGAGTGATGAAACGCATGTAGTCGGCATCGATCTCCATGGTCACCGCCACCTGGCCGTCGTCCTTGAGCTTGACTTGAGCCACCGATCCGACGCGAAAACCGGCGATGCGCACAGCCTGGCCCTTGACGATGTCCTGGGCGCTGTTGGCAACAAAGCTGTAGCCGGTGGTCTGGCGGAACACGCCCTGACGGACCGCGATGGCGGCGGCGACGGCGAGCATCGCCAGCAGCGCTGCGAGCAGGAAGCGGCGAATGCCGCGGCGCAGGGCCTCGGCATCGGCGTCATATTGGGTCAGGAGCGACATGTTGCCTCCGCAAGTTCGGTCAGGCTTCGACAATCGGGCAGGGTGGGCAGTTCATGGCTGTCGAGATCGACGAAGAGCACCGGCCGGAAAGGATGGCGTGCATGGTAGATGGCTTCGACGGCGATCAGTCCGTCCGCCTGACGCCGGGTGAGGCCGGCAAACAGCCGGTCGATCACCAGCAGTTCGGGCGGGCGCAACAGGCAGCGAACGAAGCCCACTTTCCAGCGTTCGCTGCGTTCGAGGTGCATCGGCTGTTCGCGGGCGAGGACGGCAACGCGTTCCGCCGTCAGGCCGCAGAACTGCAAGGCGGCATCCAGATCCCGGTCGCGGCTACCCCTGTCTTCGGCATCATCGTCATAGCGTAGCAGCAGCGCAAAATTGTCGGCCACCGTCAGGTTCCCGACCAGGCCGCCGTTGGCCGGCAGGATGCCGACGCCGGGGCAGTCTTCGAGCGCGGCCACCGCATCCCGGGCAATGGCGCCGTCGCCGGCGACGAGTCGATGGCGGCCGCCCTGATCGAGGGAGATTGCCAGGCGTGGCACATCGCCCTCGTAAAGGGTGAGCAGGCGGTCGGCGACGGCGGCACGCAGTTGGCTCATCGCAGAACGTAAAGCAGCAGGGCGAAGGCCGCATCGATGACGAAGACGGCGATCAGCCCGGTGCCCACCGACTGCATCGCGGCACCGGATATGCTCTGGCTGGATCGTGCGCCGCTGCTGCCGTGGTGGCAGGCGATGATGCCGACGGCGACGCCCATCAGCGCACTCTTGAAAAGGCTGAGCAGGGTCAGCCAGGGGTCGGCCAGATCGAGGAAGCGGCCGGCCGCCTCGTCCAGCGGACGGCCTTCGACCAAGGCCGTGGCCAGCCAGCCGCTGCCGATGGAAATCGCCTGGAAGCAGGCGGTCACGGCGGGCAGGGCTACGGCGAGGCCGACGATGCGCGGCAGCAGCAGGTAGTCGGCTGCCGGCACGCCCAGCCGGCGCAGCGCGGTGAACTCGTCGTGCACGCGCATCACGGCAAGGTCCGAGGCGATGCCGGCGCAGCTGCGCGCCACCACCACCAACGCCGACAGCAGCGGCGCCAGCTCGTAGACGAGGCCGAGGAACAGCATGCGCTGGGTCAGGTCGCTGTCGGCACCGATCAGCGCCGACAACTGCGTCGCGGCAATGGCGCCGGTCACTATGGCGAGCACGACGATCACCGGCAGGGCGGCCACGCCGGCGCCATAGATCTGCCGGTAAAGCTGCTCGCGCAGCAGCGGCCGGCGCAGTTCGCGATGACGACGGCCGACAAACCAGATCAGGCCCAGGTAGGCACCCATACGGCTGTCGGAGAAGAAGGTCATTTGCCGTCTCCGCGTGTTGCTGTCAGCGGCGGGGTCCAGCCCCAGAGGGCGGGCAGATCGGCGCGCGGTGTGCCGAGACCGACCAGGCCACCGGCGAAGCCGACAGCGGCGGCGACCTCGGCGGAGCAGATCACCGGATGCGGGAATTCCTTGGTCAGCGCTTCGAGGCGCCCGGCGATGCGGACGGCATCGCCGATCACCGAGAACTCGCGGCGCCGGCCGGAGCCGACATGGCCGGCCAGCACCTCGCCGCTGTGGATGCCGATGCCGATCCTGATGGCTTCGATGCCCTCGGCGACGAGCTCGACGTTGAGCCGGTCAACCCGTAGCAGCAAATCCTGTGCGGCTTCCAGCGCGCTGCGCTGCGGCGCGGGCAACGGTTGCGGCAGGCCGAAGGTGGCCATCAGGCCGTCGCCGACATATTTATCCACGGCGCCACCGCTGGTCTGGATGGACATTGCGGCGGCGGCATGGAAGCGGTTGAGCAGGTCGATCATGGCTTCCGGCGTCGACTGCGCACTGCGCAGCGCGAAGCCGCGGATGCCGGCGCAGAGCAGGGTGACCTCGCGGCGCTGGCCGTTCTTGTCGACTTGCAGTTCGCCGCCGAGCAGCGCGCGCATCACCTGCGGACTGACATGGCCGGCGAACATGGCGCGCAGGTTTTGCCGCTCGCGGAACTGGCGGGCGAAATCCCAGGCATGTCGCGCGCCGAAGGCAATCAGGGTGATGATGACGATGTTGGCCACCCGCAGATAGTTGCCATGCCAGAGCGCAAAGGTGGAGCCGGCGACGAAGCCGCCGATGACTCCGAGCAGCACCAGGGTCTTGAGCCAGCCGCTGCGGCCGAACCAGAGCAGCGTGCCGATGCCGGCCAGCATCAGGGAGAAGTTCGCCGGTACCCGCTCGATCAAGCCGCGACCGAGCAGCGAGCGCAGTGCCTGAATGTGCACCACGGCGCCCGGTTCGGTGCGGCTGTCCGGTTCCCAGGCGGCCAGCGGCACCGGCAGGCGATGGCGGGGTTCGGTCGGCAGCAGGCTGGCCACGATTACGGCGCGGCCTTTGACCAGGGCGCGCAGCGGCGCCTCTTCACCGCGCCGGATCCAGCCCAGCACGGTGCCGATCGGCGTGTATTCGATGGCGCCGCCGACGCTGTAGTCGATCAGGCCGCTGAGCGCGCCCTGGCGACCCATGTGTTTGGCCATGGCCAGTGCCAGCGGTTCCTGTTTCTCGTCAGAGCGACAGCGCAGCTGGTTGATGCGGCGCACGGTGCCGTCGGTGTCCTCGCAGATGGCCAGCGAGGCGACCGCGCCCTCGCCGATGGCGGTTCGCAGTTCCGGCGCAATCGGTCGCAGCTTGCCGCCGACGCCGGGCGGCTGACCCACCACCAGCGGCGCCGCTGCCCGCAGCAGGTAAATACCGGCGAGCAGCGGGGCGTCGATGTCCTTGACCAGAAAGTCGTAGGAGCGCACCGGCAAGGGCATCGCCAGGCCGACTACCGCCGGCTGCGCCGCCGCGAGTCCGGCAAACAGGACGCCGAAATGGGTGTGCCAGAGGGCGGTGGGTTCCACGATGGTTTCAAAGGCGGCTTCGTCGATGCCGATGACCACCACATCATGGGTCAGCGGCGTCGGTGCGTTGGCGCGCAGCCACTGTACCTGGGCATCATAGAGCGCCTGGTCGGCGAAGCGCAGGGTACGCGTTTCCATCAGGCTCCAGGCGGCGGCGCACACCAGCAGGAAGCCGATCAGGATATCGCGGGAGAGACCGAACATGCGGCGATTATGACATGCGGCGAGGCGATCAAAGTCGACGCGCTGCCCCACGTTGGCTTACGCAAGCAGTGCCGCGGTCGCGGCGGGTGAATCGGGTCAGGTCGGATTCGTCAGGTCTGAATCGGCGCATGGCTTTCGAGAACACCGATCTGGCGGATAACGGTCAATGTGTCGAGGTCGGCCAGGAAGGCATCCACGAGTACCGGATCAAACTGTGAGCCGGCACCGTCACGGAGTAGCTTGATAGCGGCCTCCATTGTCCAGGGTGTTTTGTAGGGGCGGGGTGACAGCAGCGCATCCCAGACGTCGGCAACGGCGACGATCCGCGCCGAGAGGGGAATATCATGCCCGCCAAGCTTGGCGGGATAACCATTTCCGTCGAAGCGCTCATGGTGGTGCCGGGCGATATCGGCGGACATCTTCATGGAATCCGAGCTCGAGCCCTGCAGCATTTCATATCCGATGTCGGGATGGGTTCGCATGATGACCAGTTCGCTGTCGGTCAGACGACGCGGTGCAAGGAGAATCTCGTCGGGAATGCCAATTTTCCCGATGTCGTGCAAAGGGGCCGCCATCCCGATCATATTCACTTCAGGATCGCCGAGTCCGATCTGGCGCGCCAGAAGGATGGAATAACGTGCCATGCGGACAAGGTGCTGCCCGGTATCCGAGTCCCGCTTCTCGGCCACAACGGCGAGACGTTGTAGCATTTCCATGTTGCGGCTCTGGAGATTTTCGGTGACTTCGGCAACGCGTTGCTGCAGAACCTCGGCATGGCGCTTGTTCTGCAACTGGAAGGAACGCATCTTGAGCAGATTGCGGCAGCGCGACTGGCATTCCCTCGGGTTGATCGGTCGCGTCAGGAAGTCGGTTGCGCCGGCGTCCAGGGCGGCATAACGGACGTTCATGTCATCGAGCGCGGTGACCACGACGATCGGCAGGTCGAAGAGATGTTCCATGCGCTTCAGCAAGCGGATGACGCCGAGGCCGTCTAGCTCAGGCATGCTGAAGTCCGTGATGACCAAGTCGAGCGGATTTTCGGCGGCGTAGCGCACTGCTTCCAGCGGCTGGGCGAAGCTGACGACGTCGATGTCCGACGAGATGCCGGAGATAATCTCGGCAACCAGCAATGCGTTGGAGGTCTGGTCGTCGATTACGAGTACGGTCTGGCGCATGGACTGCCTTAATGATTCGAAGGGCGGGCACGGCACTGTTTGGCGTCGCGACGCAAAGCGCAACATAACATTCCGCAGCATCGGGAACAATGACCCTGTGCACAAACCGCTTCCGTTGACGGAAAATGGCCACTGTTCGCCGAATAAATA
>JANMTA010000446.1:0-2139 GCA_031389965.1 Betaproteobacteria bacterium | reverse complement strand
CGGCACCCAGAGCAACATGAACATGAACGAGGTGCTGGCCAACCGCGCCTCGGAGCTGCTCGGCGGCCAACGCGGTGAGCAACGCCTGGTGCACCCCAACGACGAGGTCAATCTCGGCCAGTCCTCGAACGACATCTTCCCCACCGCGATGCACCTCGCCGCTGCGCTGGGCGTTCAGCGCAGCCTGCTGCCAGCGCTGGCCGGCCTGCGCGAGACCCTGGCGCAGAAGTCGGCCGAATTCGGCGCCATCGTCAAGATCGGCCGCACCCATTTGCAGGATGCGACGCCGCTGACGCTGGGTCAGGAATTCTCCGGCTACGTTGCCCAACTCGAGCACGCCGAATCGGTGATCGCCGGCAGCATGGCTTCGCTGTATCCGCTGGCGGTCGGCGGCACCGCGGTCGGCACCGGCCTCAACACCCATCCGGAATTCGGCGCTCGCGTCGCGGCGGACCTGGCGCTGAGCAGCGGCTTGCCCTTCGTCAGCGCCGCCAACAAGTTCGCCGCGCTGGCCAGTCACGACGGAATGGTGGCTGCCCACGGCGCGCTGAAAACGCTGGCCGTGGCGCTGATGAAAATCGCCAATGATATCCGCTGGCTGGCCTCGGGGCCGCGCTCGGGACTGGGCGAAATATCGATTCCCGAAAACGAGCCGGGCAGCTCGATCATGCCGGGCAAGGTCAACCCGACCCAGTGCGAGGCGCTGACCATGGTCTGCTGTCAGGTCATGGGCAACGACGTCGCGATCGGCATCGGCGGCGCCGCCGGCAACTTCGAGCTCAATGTGTTCAAGCCGCTGCTCGCCCACAATTTCCTGCAAAGCCTGCGCCTGCTGGCCGACGCCATGCAGAGCTTCGAGGCGCATTGCGTGCGCGGCATCGTCCCCAACCGGGAGCGCATCGCCGAATTGCTGGAACGCTCGCTGATGCTGGTAACCGCGCTGGCGCCCCACATCGGCTACGACCGCGCCGCGACGATCGCCAAGCGCGCACACCAGGAGGGAAGCACGTTGCGCGCGGCGGCGCTGGCAGCGGGGGACGTCACGGCAGAGGAGTTCGACCTCTGGGTCAGGCCCGGGGACATGGTCGGCGGCAAAGGCGGTTGAAGGTCTGCGCGACGCACCCGGATTCGCCGTGCCGCCAGCGCCGTCCGCAAGGGATGCCATCTCCGGCTCGGCCGGAGACATAACTTTCGGATTGCGTCCTGCGCTGCTGCCACGCGGCGTGTGTTCGCTGGCGTACCGACCGCATGACGCTCGCGGAACACGATAGGCGCGTTGCCTGCAACCTCTGCGCCTGCAACACGGAGCGACGCCATGAAACCGATCTTCGCCGCACTGCTGCTTTTTTCCCTGGGCTGGCTGCCGCCGGCTCTGGCCGTGGATCTCTGTGACTGTCGCGGCTACAGCGGCCCGGGAGGGCCCTGCGATTCCCGCCAGGGCGGACCCGCCTATGCGGGACCGGGCGGCCCGGCATCGGCCGGACCGGAAGGGCGATGCTTTGCCGGACCAGGCGGGCCGCGCTACGCCGGACCGGGCGGACCTTTCTACGCCGGGCCGGGCGGACCGCGCTATGCCGGGTTGGGCGGTCCCGCCTATGCCGGGCCGGGCGGAGCGGAGGAATCCGCACCGAATGGCCATGCCTACAAGGGCCCCCGCGGACCGGCCGACACCGGGCCGGGCGGCGCATGCTACGCCGGACCGAACGGGCCCTGCTACGCCGGCCCCGGCGGATCCGGCTCGGGCTGTTCCGCGCTATGCCGCTGAGCAATCCTGCCGCCTTCGATCCGGTCGAATGTCGGAGCCATGGCTTTTGCCCGGTGGCCAGGGCAGATGGCCCGAGCGGCGTCCCGGATGAGAGCGCAAGATATTTCATTGCCATGGCGTGGCCGTGGTTGTAAAGGGGTCGAACATGAAAGAAAAGACCAGATGCCTTATTACCGGCGCGGTGTTTTGCGTGGGTCTCGCAGCGAACTCGTCGGCGTGGTCCCAGCAGCGAATCGCAGTCCAAATGCGACGCTTGAAAAGCTGTCGTTGACCATGAAGCACTGCGTTTCCTGTCACGATTCCTTCCGCCTGCGCGAGGCGGCACACAGCCAGTAGCACGCGCAGGATCGCCTGGACTTGCGCCGAGCATCGCC
>JANMTA010000403.1:0-6431 GCA_031389965.1 Betaproteobacteria bacterium | reverse complement strand
TGCTTGAGGTGTTCGTCGGTCATGGCGTTGCCGCCGTACTTGACGACGATGGTCTTGCCGTGAAAGCGTTTGATGTAGGGCAGGGCCTCGGCCAGGACGCCGGCCTTGGCAGCGGGAGCGAGCTTTTCGTTCATGGGTGTCGGCGAGAGCAAGTGATAACTTCGCCCATTCTAGCGGGCTAGCGGCGAAACAGGGCAAGCCACGGTTTCGGTGGCTTGTCCTGAATACGTCAATGAACGTCTGCTTGGCCGAAAAACCGACGGCCAGACACTTGACGATTAGCCCGGCCGGCGTATCGCCAGCGCCGGCGCGGTGCGTCCTGCGGAACTTTTGCACTTACTGGATGGTGATTCTGCGCGCCTGGGTGGCCGCTTTCTTCGGCAGCGCCAGTTCCAGCACGCCGTCGGTGTATTTGGCTGTCACCTGCGCTTCGTCGATCTCCTGCGCCAACTGGAAGCTGCGCGAAACCTTGCCGAAATAGCGCTCGGTGCGCAATTCGCGCTCGCCTTCCTTGACATCCCTTTCCGCGCGCCGCTCGGCGCTGATCGAGACTATGGCACCGTCGATGGCGACGTGAATGTCTTCCTTCTTCACGCCCGGAATCTCGGCGTGCACCAGATAGCCGTTTTCCTGTTCCTTGACATCGATTTTCACGGCAGGTGCATCAGGCTGCGACCCATACTCGACCGGACAGACGAAGAAGCCACGGAACAGGTCATCGAGGGGATCGCGACGGATCAAGCTGCTCATTTCTTTCTCCTTTCAGGTTGCGGTTTCGGCCTGGGGAAGGCTCTGACCGTTACATGAGCGCCGTTGGAGAAATTTCAAGAGTAGTGCCGCGGCAAGCCAAGCCGCCGCGGCAGGTCAAGGATCGCATCGCGGTTGGTCCAGGAAAAACAGGCGGCCGCGGCATCCCGCCAGGGCAGCCAGCGCCAGGCCAGATGTTCGTCGGCGGCGATGATCACCCGACCTTTTTCGGGTACGCAAAGACTGTAGACGTGCTCGGTATTTTCGGTGATTCCGGGTGCGTAGCGATCGCGCCATTCGGCGAAAATCTCGAACCGGTTGGTCAGATGCCAGTCGACGAATTCGCCGGCGCTGGCCTCGATGCCGGTTTCTTCGCGTACTTCGCGACGCGCGGTTTCCGGCAGCGCTTCGTCGCCTTCCTGGCTGCCCGTGACCGACTGCCAGAATCCGGGGTGACGGGCGCGTTCAAGCAGCAGCACGTCCAGCGCCGGGGTGTGGATCACCACCAGCACCGAGACCGGCTTTTTGTAGCTCACTGGAGTACCCTTCCCCCAACCCCCTCTCCAAGAGAGGGGGTGACAACGGTTCGCCGCTGCGCGGCTCCGTGTGATGGCTGGCGCCCCTTCGGGCGGCCGTGCTGGGCGCTCATCGGCCGGGCTGGGCGACCGTCGGCAGCCAGGCGATGCCGTCGGCCTGCATGTCGACCAGGCACCAGAAAGGCACCTCATCCTCGCGCCGTGTGGCAGCGGTTTCCTGGAAGATCTGCATCAGCTTGACGAAATCGCCCTCGGCACGGCCATGGATGCCGTCGCAATGATCGAGGATGATCATGTAACCGGTTGCCGGCAGCCAGCCCATATCGAGCAGGCAGTCGGCCAGGGCATCCCAGTTGTGGCCGAACCATTCGGGGAAGCGCAGGGCGCGGCCGACGGCCGTGAGCATCTCGTCCTTGTTGCGCGTGGTGGCCAGGTCGACCCGCAGCACGAGACAACCTGCAGCCAGGGCTCCCGCCAGAAGATCGTCGATGGGGCCGTGAGGCAGATGATGCACGCCTGCCTGCGAGGGATCGGCAAACAGATTTTCGTAGTGTTCGGCACTCATCGTTGAATTCGACGGAAGGATTTGTAATGATCGGCCGTGTAGTAGAACACGAGCGGTGGCTTGTCGCCGCTAACGATGCGCCGCGCGCCGCGATCCTTGCTGCCGGGGGTCGGCACGGTGTATTCGCGGTAATAGCCACGGGCCTGCTCCGGCAGGCGGTGTTCGCGATTTTGGAAAACTATGCCGTCACGGTGATAGGGAAAGGGGCCGCCGGCGTCGATCAGTTTCAGCGTCGCTCGCGCTTCTTCTGGCAACTGCGCTACGGGGACCACGCCGACGGAGTTGTCGCGCGCCAGCGCGGCGCCGAAAAGCGCGGCGCCGATCAGGCCGCAAAGCAGCTTGCGCATTGTTACGACTTGCCGACCTCGACCTGGGTTTCGACCTTCTGCCGCAGGCGGATGTGCAGTTCGCGCAACTGCTTTTCATCGACATCGGAAGGAGCATCGGTGAGCAGGCACTGCGCGCGCTGCGTTTTGGGGAAGGCGATCACGTCGCGGATCGACTCGGCGCCGGCCATCATGGTGACGATGCGGTCGAGACCGAAGGCCAGGCCGCCGTGCGGCGGTGCGCCGTACCTGAGCGCGTCGAGCAGGAAACCGAACTTGAGCTGTTGCTCCTCGGGGCCGATGCCAAGCGCCTGGAACACTTTCTCCTGCACCTCGGCACGATGGATACGCACCGAGCCGCCGCCCATTTCCCAGCCATTCAGCGCCAGGTCGTAGGCCTTGGCCAGGCACTTGCCGGGATCGGTCGCCATCAATGCTTCGTGACCGTCCTTGGGGCTGGTGAAGGGATGGTGGCAGGCCGACCAGCGCTGGTTTTCCTCGTCGTATTCGAACATCGGGAAATCGACCACCCACAGCGGCCGCCAGGCCGAGCCATCGACATAGCCCTTTTCGTGGCCGAGCTTGCTGCGCAGCGCACCCAAGGCATCGTTCACGATCTTGGTCTTGTCGGCGCCGAAGAAAATCAGATCGCCGGACTGCGCGCCGGTGCGCTCGACAATGGTTTTCAGCGCCGCGGCGTGGAGGTTCTTGACGATGGGCGACTGCAGGCCTTCCTCGTTGAGTTTGCTGGCATCGTTGACCTTGATATAGGCCAGGCCGCGGGCGCCGTAGATCTTGACGAACTCGGTGTAGCCGTCGATCTCGCCGCGGCTCAGCGCAGTTGCCCCAAGTGCGCCGCCGGGTACGCGCAGCGCCGCCACGCGGCCGCCCGAAGTGGCCGGGCCGCTGAACACCTTGAAGGCGACGTCGGCTACCGCGTCGGTGACGTCGGTGAGTTCCAGCGTCACGCGCAGGTCGGGTTTGTCGGACCCGTAACGGTTCATGGCTTCGGCATAGCTGATGCGCGGGAAGGGGTTGGGCAGCTCGACGGCAAGGGCCGTCTTGAACACGCTGCGGATCATTTCCTCCATGAGCGCGGTAATCTGCTCTTCGGTCAGGAAAGAGGTCTCGACATCGACCTGGGTGAACTCCGGCTGGCGGTCGGCGCGCAAGTCTTCGTCGCGGAAGCACTTGGTGATCTGGTAATAGCGGTCGTAGCCGGCCACCATTAGCAGCTGCTTGAATAATTGCGGCGACTGGGGCAGGGCGAAAAACTGGCCCGGATGCACGCGCGAAGGCACCAGGTAGTCGCGCGCGCCCTCGGGAGTCGACTTGGTCAGCATCGGTGTTTCGATGTCGATGAAACCCTTCTCGTCGAGGAAGCGGCGGAAAGCCATGGCCACCTTGTAGCGCAGCATCAGGTTCTTCTGCATCTGCGGCCGGCGCAGGTCGATGACGCGATGGGTCAGGCGCACGTTTTCCGAGAGATTTTCTTCGTCGAGCTGGAAAGGCGGTGTCACAGCCGTGTTGAGCACTTCCAGTTCATGGCAGAGAATTTCAATTTCACCCGAGGCCAGATTGGGGTTCTCGGTGCCCTTGGGGCGGCGACGCACCTTGCCGGTGATCTTCAGCACGAATTCGTTGCGCACGTTTTCCGCGATCCTGAACATCTCAGGCCGGTCCGGGTCGCAAACGACCTGGGCCAGGCCCTCGCGATCGCGCAGGTCGATGAAAATCACGCCGCCGTGATCGCGGCGGCGGTGGTTCCAGCCGCAAAGCGTGACAATCTGGTCAACATGGGAGGCATTGACCTCGCCGCAGTAGTGAGTACGCATAGGATTTCCGGACTGTTAACTTAACGCGAAACCCAGCCGGCTGTGAAGTCACTGCGGACTATCGAGCGAAGCGAGCTGGTTGGTAGCCCCGCCCTGGGGCGGGGATGGGGGTGGGGGGCGATCAATTCGGGTTTTTATTGATTCTGGGCGCGCCCGGCAGGATTCCTCATGGGCGGAGCGACGACGCCCATGGAGACGATGTACTTAAGCGCTTCGTCGACATTCATGTCGAGTTCGATGACGTCTTTTCGCTTGACGAAGAAGAAGAAGCCATTGACCGGACTCGGTGTGGTCGGAATGAATACGCCGACATGCTCCTCCGGCAGCATGTCGGCCACGTCGCGTGCCGGATGCCCTGTCTGAAACGCCACCGACCAGGCCTCGGGATGAGGGTAGCGGACCAATAGAACCTTGCGGAAGGCGACGCCGCTACCCGAAAACAGGGTATCGCTGACTTGTTTGACGCTGTAGTAAATCGACTTCACGACCGGAATGCGGGCGAGCACGCCTTCCCAGAAGCGCACCAGCTTCTGGCCGACGATGTTCGTTGTCACCAGGCCCGTGAGAAACACCACCAGCAGCGTCAGCAACGCGCCGAGCCCGGGAATGTACATGCCCAGCACATGCTCGGGGTGAATGGCCTGCGGCAGCAGCAGCAGGGACTGGTCCATGGAGCGGACGATCAGCGACAGCACCCACGCGGTGATCGCCAGCGGGACCCAGATCAGCAGCCCGGTGATGAAATACTTTTTCAAGGCGGATGAGGTCAAGTGTTGGCGGCACAACTGCCCGTGCCACCCTGGCAGGGTGGCGGGCTGTCGCTCTTGGCAGCTGCTGGCGTGTCGCTCTTGGCAGCCGCTGGCTTGTCGCCACCGCCCTTGAAGTCGGTGGCGTACCAGCCGCTGCCCTTGAGCTGAAAGCCGGGGGCAGTCAACTGCTTGGCGAAGTGCTCGGTCTTGCACTCGGGGCAGGTGGTCAACAGCGGATCGCTGACTTTCCGCATGACATCTTTCTCAAAGCCGCAATCGGTGCAGCGATAAGCGTAGATCGGCATGACATTCTCCGGTATTCGGGCAAAGGCAACGATTATAGCCGAAGCCCTTGGCGCACCGGATTCTCAGGCCCCGAGATAGGCGCGGGACAGGGGTTTGCCCCAGACCAGGGCAATGGCGCCAGCCGCGGCAAGGTAGGGGCCGAAAGGAATGGGCACATTGCGGCCATGGCGGGCAAAAGTCATCAGGGCGATACCAACCACTGCGCCAACGAGCGAGGAAAGCAGGATGGTCAATGGCAGCATCTGCCAGCCAAGCCAGGCACCGAGCGCCGCCAGCAGTTTGAAGTCACCGTAGCCCATTCCTTCCTTGCCGGTGAAGAGCTTGAACAACCAATACACGCTCCACAGCGACAAATAACCCGCCATGGCACCGATTACCGCACTCTTCAAGTCCGTATAGACGTTGAAAGCATTCAGAGCCAGGCCGATCCAGAGCAGCGGCAAGGTGATGTCGTCGGGCAATAGCTGGGTATCGAAATCGATGGCAGTCAGGGCAAGCAATGCCGCGACAAATATCAAGGCACCGAGGCCCGCGACAGTGAAGCCGAAATGCCATGCAGCCAGGGCAAACAGCATTCCGGTCAGCGCCTCGATCAGCGGATAACGCAAGGAAATTGCCGCAGCGCAGCCTTTGCAGCGCCCGCGCAGCAGAAGCCAACTGATAACGGGAATGTTCTCCAGTGCGGCAATCTGATGGCCGCACTGCGGGCAGCGCGAACGCGGCCGGGCCAGCGAAAGCGGCTCGAAGGCCGGCGGTGCCTCGCTCTTGAGTTCGGCGCACTGCGCTGCCCAGTCGCGCTCCATCATGATCGGCAGGCGATGGATGACCACGTTGAGGAAGCTGCCGACCATGAGGCCGAGCAACCCGGCGGCAAGGGCGAACACCGCCGGATCGGCGAACTGCGCGATCATCCCAGCTGATTAGCCGACAACCGAACCGAGCTTGAAGATCGGCAGGTACATGGCGACCACCAGGCCGCCGATGAGAATCCCGAGGAAGACCATGATCATCGGCTCCATCAAGCTTGCGAGCGCTTCGACGGCCTCGTCGACTTCGGCCTCGAAGAAGTCGGCGGTCTTGCCCAGCATCGTATCAAGCTGGCCGGATTCCTCGCCGATGGAGACCATCTGCGTGACCATCGGCGGGAACAGCCCGGAATTCTCCATGGACACCGTCAGACTGGAGCCAGTAGATACTTCGGCCTGGATCTTCTTGGTCCCCATTTCGTAGACATAATTGCCGGAGGCGCCGCCGACCGAATCGAGGGCATCGACCAGCGGTACGCCGGCGGCAAACATGGTGGACAGGGTTCGCGTCCAGCGCGCGATGGAGGATTTGACGAGCATGTCGCCGAAAACCGGCAGTTT
>JANMTA010000400.1:0-7441 GCA_031389965.1 Betaproteobacteria bacterium | reverse complement strand
GCCTTGGTGTCCTTGCCCTTGACCTTGATGTCGGCCAGGATCATCTCGTTGATGCCGTCGTAGTCCCACTCGTCGAACGGTGTCATCTGATAGACCCAGTTGACCTTGCCGGTATCGACATCACGCGACCAGATCGACATCGTCCACTTGTTGTCGCCAGGACGCTGCGACGGGTTCCAGGTGGACGGGTTGCCGGTGCCGTAGAACACGGCATTCAGCGCCTTGTCGTAGCTGTACCAGCCCCAGGTCGAGCCGCCGCCGATCTTCCACTGATCGCCCTTCCAGGTCTTCAGCGAGGAATCGGCTCCGACCGGCGTCACCTTGCCATCGGCCCAGGTCGTCGTCTTGGCCGGGTCGATCAGCATGTCGGCGTCGGGACCAACGCTCCAGCCTTTCCATACCTGCTTGCCGGTCTTGATGTCGTAGGCAGCGAGGAAACCCCGTACGCCCCATTCGGCACCCGAGATACCTGTTATAACTTTGTCCTTGAAGACGTGGGGGGCGTTGGTATTGACGGCACCGAGTTTCGGATCACCATTCTTGACATCCCATATCTTCTTGCCGGTCTTGGCATCGAGCGCGACCAGCATCGAGTCGGCCTGCTGCAGGAAAACCTTGCCTTCGGCGTAGGCGACGCCACGGTTGACCGTGTCGCAGCACATCTGCGGGATAACGGCCGGATCCTGCTTCGGCTCATACTTCCACTTGATCTTGTTGGTGTTCAGGTCGACGGCGAACACCTTGTTGGGGAAGGCCGAATGGATGAACATCGTGTCGCCGATGACCAGTGGCGAACCCTCATGGCCGCGCAGCACGCCGGTGGAGAACGTCCAGGCAACCTGCAATTTACCCACATTGCCGGTATTGATCTGATTGAGCTTGCTGTAACGCTGGTTGTACATGTCGCCAGCCTGCATCGCCCAGTTCTTGGAGTCGGCAGTGTTCTTTTCCACGTCGGCATTGGCCATCGCCATGCCGGACGCAGCAGCAACGACTGCCGACATCAGGTACTTTGAGTTAAGTTTGATTTTCATACTTGCTCCTCGTGTTATCGGTTTGAAGTGAGTGCGGCTGTTTGAACACTACCAGTCTGCATTTTGATGCTAAATCCCACTACCCTCCCCTTCGATACTCAGGCGGGCAGCCCCGGCTTTGAAACGTCATCCAGCGTCCTAGGCACTACTGAACCCAAGTCCGGCGCGTCCACAACCTGTCACCAATCAAGCATGAAACATACCTGAAGTGGTGGGGCATATGCTATCGGTCGCGGTAGTTAAAGAAACCGCGCTTCTGAGCCCCCGGTTTCGAGTGCGCCTAGCCGCGTCTCCGAATTGTTTGCGTGAGGCTGTGTAACGAAATGGTGACAACTGTATCGATCCGATGGCGAAACGTTACTCCATTGTCCGATTGCCGCGAACGTCAGAGAGGAGACTACGGACGATATCCGTGACGCGGAAGCACACTTGATGCTGATGGTGCAATGCAATGTATTTGCCGAGGAAAGTAAGCACATCAGCTGGCATGCCCGAATCAGCAGTTCCAGGCGGCGCATCGAACTGCCGAACAGGCACAGACCTTGTTTAGCGTGCGCTTGCAGGCACAAGCGGTTTTTGGCTAATTGCTCCTCTTGGGCCTTTCGTGCAATTTGCGCATGTCGGTGATGGCTGTCACCTTGTCGGTCACGACTGCCTCCTTCTGAACAAATTCGAATCAGGCCGCGATGAGTATCTCGCCGAGCCCGCTGTTGGCGCGGTCGCCGATGAAGCGACGGACGCGCTCTGTTTGCCGCGCGAAGGGCGCCGCGGCCGGATCGACTCCTGCGAGGTAGCGGGCGAGCAGTCGCAGGAACAACAATTCGTGGGTGCCGCAGTCGTTGAACGTTGCGGGCAACTCGGTCGCGCCGGAAAGGAGCAGCGTGCCTCGCTTCATCGCGTAACCCGGCAGCGCACCGACCCGACCACGAACGGCGATGGTCCCGGCCAGCATGCGCGACGCACAGTAGTCGCCGGCATTCCCGCCGACCAGAATGATGCCGCGGCGCAAGTGGTCGCCCACTCGGTCGCCGGCATCGCCGTCGACGATGACGAGTCCGCCGAGCATACCCTGCTTGTCGCCGGCGATTGCGGCGCCGAGGAAGTCGCCGGCATTGCCGCACACGTGCAAGGTGCCGGCGCTCATGCCGGTGGCGGCAAAGGCGCCGGCGCTGCCGGATACGCGGATCGTGCCGGAGACGAGGCCGGCACCGAGGAAGGCACCGACGTCACCCTCGACTTCGAGTGTGCCACCTTTCATGCCGGCGCCGATACGGTCAAGCTTGCGGCAGGCGTTACGGATGACCAGCGTATCGCCCGACTCGCCGGCGATGTCAAACAGTTCACCAGCGGGCAGGCGGCGGTTGCCGGATTGAAGTTCGATCGCTGCGATCGCAGCGGCCGCCTTGCCGGCGAGCCGGTCGGGGGTCAGCGGAGAGCAGTCGACCACGATCGCCGGGGGTGCCCTCAGGGTCAACACCAATTGGCTCATGCCATTATCTCCCTGAGGTGGAAGTGATACTTGCCCAGCTTGCCGCCGTAATTGCCGGCGGTAATGCGCTGGATCCCGCCGCCCGCGCCGATAGTGCAGACCGCCTGCATGCCGATGCGCATCGCCTGGCGGATGTCGGCCTCGGTTATGCCGTCAATGACAATTTCCAGTACGGCGCCGGTTTCCGGGGGCAGTTCGCTGCTGCCGATGCCGCGCAGCGTCGGGCAAAAGGCGTCGTTGGTCGATGCACTCAAGGCCTTGTACTTCGAGCCGACCTTGGATCCGGAGCGAACGATACCGCCGGGGAAGGGCATGACCACGCCAGGCAGTTTGCGCATCGTATCGATCGCCGCCTCGCAGGCGAGCAGCGCCTGCATCTGGCTGGCGGCGAGGACGAGGAAGTTGCCGCCACCGACGGCCTTGACGATGCCGGTGGTTTCCTCGCAGATGAATTCGCCGTCCATGACCGGCACGCGCCAGTAGCGGCGGTCACCGAACAGCTTGGAAATCTGGTAGCCGTCAGCGAAGTAGCGCAGATTTTTGCCAAGCGCGACTTTCTCTTCACCGTCGCAGCCGGAAAATACTGCCGAGGTCGGCGAGGTCAGCACGCACTGGCCGACGCGGCGTTCAACCTGCTTTGCCAGTTCCTTGGCGGAGACGGCGAAGATCAGCACCGAAACGCCCGGGCGGCCATCCGGCGTTTCGTCAGGCGAAAGCTCGCGCTCGATCCCGGCCTCGGCGCCGCAACCGATCACGGAAGTTGCAAAACCGGTGGCCGCATTGGCAGCGTGGTTGGCCCAACGCAGGTTCGCAGCAGTGATGATGAGCCGCGTCGCGCGCATGCCGAAGGCCTCGGCAAAGGTTTCGTCGATGGCGACACCGTTGATGATCATGCGACCCTCGCATGTCGGCACTGATGGACCGTGAGGCGGCTCGATCCGCACTCGCAGAGTTCTTCCTCGTCGATGGCGAAATTCTCGAGGCGGGTGCTGCGATAGCGTGCGAAGAAAGGCCGCAACCGATCTTCGATGCCGCGGTCGTAGACCGGCTTGACGACGTGGGTCGCGCCGAGCGTGACCTTGACGATGCGCCCGTCTTTTGCCACCAGGTCCCCGTCCTTGAAGACGTAGTCAGGCGTCCTGAACATCGCCTCGCGGTCTTCGCGGTCGGTGTAGACGGTAATGTCGGCGCCGGCGCCGATGCCGAGGTGACCGCGATCGGCCAGGCCGAGAATCTTTGCCGGGCCAGCACGGGTCATGATCGCCATCTCGTTCAGCGTGTATTCGCGGGCGATGCTGCCGAGCGTGCTGGCTGCCGCGGCGTCCGGGTTGAGCCGCGCCAGTTGCTCGTTGCGGAAGGTCTTGTCCATCAGCAGGCGGATCAAGTGCGGATAGGTCGTAAACGGCGCGCCGTTCGGGTGGTCGGTGGTCAGGAATATTCGCCAGGGATCATCAACCGAGAGGAAAATCTCGAGGCCGATCGCCCATTGCAGGGCATTGACGAAGTTCTGGTCACGATAGCGGAAGGGGACGACGCCGCAACCGGCATCGCATTCGATGTCCATTATTACCCACTTGTCCGGGCTGGCGAATTTTCGGTTGCGGTGCTGCGACATGTTGTCGCCCGAAGCTGTGACGGTCTGGCCGAAAAGGATCTGGCCGACATCGGCCGAAATGTTCGGATTGCGATTGATCGCTTCGGCGATGCGTGCCGCACCGGAAGAAAACTTGCGATCGCCCTCGGTACCGTAGCTATGGAACTGGATATGCGTCAGGTGCATCGGCAGACCCTCGATACCGGCGATGGTCTCCAGTGTCGTTTCAACGTTGCCGGGGACGCCGAGATTGCAGCCATGCACATGCAGCGGATGCGGCACGCCGAGGTCTTCGAGCGCCTGGGCGAGGGTCAGCAGGATCGCCCGCGGCGTGATGCCGTAATGCGGCGACTGCTCGTCGAGGTCGAGCTTGCGCGCGTTGAACTTGAACGCGCTGATCCCGCCCGGATTAACCACCTTGATGCCGAGGCATTGCGTCACGTCGAGCGTCCAGGCGACGTAGTCGGCGATCAGCTTGCGGCTGGCGCCTTCGCGCATCAGCGAGAGCAGGAAATCGTCGTTGCCGAGCATCGCGTAGCCGCCCTTGTCGACGATCGGCACGTCGCCCATTTCCATGTGGGCCTGACGTGCGTTGGTCGGCAACAGCGCCGGCTCGAAGCACGCGGTATAGCCCATTTCGGCGTAGCGGTAGCCGGTCGCCAGGGTCGAGGGAGCAGCATGGCCGCAACAGGCCCGGGTCAGTTCGGTTCGGGCAAGCAGGTCGGCGCGGTGGTCCTCAGGCAGCATCGCCCGGGCAATGTTCACCTTGCCGCCGCCGATATGCGTATGCATGTCGATGGCCCCGGCCATGACGACCTTGCCGGAAACGTCATAGTCCTGGTCCGGTCGCGCGCTGTCGCCGGGGTCGGCAACGATGCGCCTATCCCGGATGTAGATGTCGCGCACAGCCCCGTTTGCCCCGTTGACGGGGTCATAGATACGGCCACCCTTGAGTCTGATCAGCATTGGCTGTCCCTAAAGTGCCTGCTCGATTGCCGCCAGGGCCTCTGCAACACTCGGCAGCGCACTGTCCGTCAGCTTGCGCAAACGTATTGCCATGACGCTGTCACTGCGGAAAAAATGCCCGGCATGGTGCAGCCCCGGTGTTGCAACCGGGATGAAGACTGCCGGTGGCTTGGCCAAGCGCATTGCCGGGCTGCCGAGGACGATGGTCGGCACATCAGTTTCCGGCGGCAAGCGCAGCGGATCGAAGGCGGAAATCCATAACAACACGTCAGCATTTCTGCTGGCGAGCAAGCGATCAGTGCCAAAGTGATAAGCGTCGTATTCCGGGACGCCTCGTCCAAAACCGGTGCGCAAAGGGAACCCGGTCTGCCAGACCGTCACCTGATTGGCGGTGACGTCGGCGTCATTGCCCCCAAGGGGTAAGCCGGCGAATCGCGTGGTCTCGTTCAAGTCGGAGATCAGCCCGCAGATAGACTGCACGATCAACTCACCATGCGGCAGATCAAGGTCGGCGGCAGCCCAGGCAACGACACCGTATTTTGCCTTGCGCATCTCGCCGGCCAGGTCGCTCAAGATTTCCATATCAAGGCCCGCGACCTGGGCGGCTTGCAGCGGGCGATTCGCGACGAGGCAGCGCAGCGCCCCAAAAACCTCGCCGAGCCTGTTTGTCGGGCAGTCCAACACGCGAGCACCCGCGGGTGCCTTCGGCCGGGCACCCAAATAGACGACAGATCGTCGTAGCGGTCCATCGCTGAAGGGCGAGTCTAACGGCTCGATCAGGCGCTCGGCAAAGCGCGGAAAGCGACTGTTCGTCTCCGTGCCGACGATCAGCACGAAATCCGCGCGGCTCCTGACCTCTGCAAAGGTCGACACGATCCAGCCGCTGTCCTGGAGCACCAGCAGGTTGCGCGACAACGCCGTCGAATTCATGTGATCCACGATCGCGCCGATGCGGTCGGCCATGCTCAGTGCAGCGCGAACTCCGCCAACATCAGCGGCCAGGCCGCTGATCAGCGGTTGCCTAGCCCCCCGAAGCAAGTCGGCTGCACTGGCGACACACTGGGCGAACGGTGCAGCATGATTCTCGATCGATCCCTTCGCGCTCGGAGTCCCTGAGTTGGCGGCGAACAATCGGGTAGCTCGCTCGCACGATTTGCCTTCAGCGCTAAGGGCATTTCCGCTAACCCGAACGTCAAGATCGTCGCAAGCAAGGCCGCAAAAGGGGCAGGAGACGTTGGCAATCAATCGCGATTCATTGGGATGGTTCATACCGGAATTCAGGACATTATCAATTCATTGTTCAGGGCGCAGATTCTACCTATGGGGCCTATTCCTAGATTCAGTCGCAGGGATCGTGCCAGTGCAATAAATCACTGCCAACGCCCACCAGATGCGCCAAGTCGTCCCAATGCCGCCTGATTGGCTCTGCTGATTGTGGTTGATGCCTTGCCGGTGCCGGAACATCGGGTTCGATTCGGTCGGGCGCCATTGAATCCGTATATGGCACTCGCCTAAATATTCATTCATCGGCAGTCAGCAGTCGATGCTTGCCCGCCTGTCATTCCGGACAGGTTCTCTGCCCGGGAGTCCTTTGAAAACCTGGGCATGCCCAACCCTGCGCGCAGATGCCTGTTTTATGGTGATTTCCCGCCACTGTCGGGATCAGAGCGTTGCCGATGGCGGGCGGAAAGCTGCCTCGAACTCCGATGAGGGTAGCAGCCCATGCCACGGGGAAATGGCTTGGTTCGACTCAATGGGGCAATGAGGATGACAGTCTGTACCAATAACGGGGCGGAAGTCCCGATTTTGGGGCGCACAAGGAAAGACCGGATACCGATACGGTTACGATAGGCCGGTGGCAGGTTAGTTGCTTGCAAATGGCGGATGACCCATATGACTATCCCATTCACGGCACGAGCGGCACGGATCAGCGTCGTTGCGCCGGCGCGACTGCACCTGGGATTCATGGACCTGAACGGCGACCTCGGCCGCAGTTTCGGAAGTCTTGGCCTGACAATCTCGTCCTTGAGGACCGTTGTCGAGGCCGAGGCAGCCAACGTAATGAGTGTCGAAGGCGAGGATTCCGCCCGCGCACTGCGCATTGCCGAACGCCTCAGCAATTCGCAGGGAATGCCCGGCAATGCCCGGATTGTCGTACGGCAGGCTATTCCGGCTCATGCTGGATTTGGTTCGGGAACCCAACTCGCGCTGGCGGTTGGCAGTGCCTTGGCAAGGGTAAACGGATGGGATCTGCCGCCCAGAACCATCGCCCGCCTCTCCGGCCGGGGTGCCCGTTCCGGCATCGGCATTGGTGCCTTTGAAACAGGCGGTTTCATCGTCGATGGCGGGCGCGGCGCG
>JANMTA010000376.1:0-2816 GCA_031389965.1 Betaproteobacteria bacterium | reverse complement strand
GAACTGCGGCTATCCGGCGGAAGCGATAAACGATAGGCGGAACGGGTGTGCTGCGGCCAGTTGAGCCAGGAACCTCCGCGCAGCACGCGGTTCTTGCATTCATCTTTTTCGGGGGCGCTGCCTTGCGCACCGGGGATCTTTGCGCTGCCGCCTTCACTGGTGATCCAGGCGCTGCCGTCAAGCGGCCCGCCGTTGTAGCGGGCGTGGTAACAGTCCTCCACCCATTCCGCTACGTTGCCGCTCATGTCATGCAGGCCGAAGGCGTTGGCCTGTTTCTGCCCTGCGGGGTGGATTTTTCCCCCGCTGTTGCCACTGCCAATCACTGCGCCGTGCCAGGCGACAGTGTCGACTGCATCGCTGCCGCAGTATTCCTGGCGTCCGCCGGCACGGCAGGCATATTCCCATTCTGCTTCGCTCGGCAGGCGATAAACCTTGCCTGTCATGCGACTGAGCTTTTCAACATACATCTTTGCATCGTTCCAGCTGATTCCGTCCACCGGGCAGTCGTCGCAGCGCGCAAGCTTGCTCGGGTCAGTGCCCATGACGGCACGCCACTGGCGTTGCGTCACTTCGGTCTTCGCCATGGCGAAAGGACGCCCGATACTCACGGTATGGATCGGTTTCGCGTCGTTTTCGCCCATCGCGAAACTTCCCGCCGGGATCACGACCATCTCGGGACAGGCAGGGCAGTCCTTGATTACCTTGGCCGGACTCATGTCGGCTTCTTCTTTCCTGAGTCGGTCACGCCGCGAATTGGCAGCCGACGCATGGCGGCCTTTCGGATAACTTGCCAGATAGACGTCGAGTTGCGCAATGCCGCCTTTTTCGGCAGCCTGCCAGAGTCGGCTCTCCTCGGCCAGCATGGCGTTGGCCCCGAGCTTGTCGCGCTGGGCCTGGGCCAGCGCGACATATCGGCCCTGGGGATAACTGCTGAGATAGGCAGCGTAGGCGTCCGCGGTCTGGGCACTCTCGGCCGCCTGCCATGCACCTTGTTCCACCGACTCCGCCCGCCACTTGGCATTCTCCCTGGCTATTTTCAGCCGGCTTGCGGCGTGCAATGCGTATTTCCCTTTCGGGTAATACTTGAGAAATAGCTCGTAGCCGGCCGCGTTATCGCTTTGAAAGACGACTTTCCACAACGCGGTTTCCGGGTCGTTGCCGGCGGCAGACCCGGGCGCCGCGCCTGACACTCCGCTTGCTGAAAGTTTGTCTGTCTTCCTGAAACCAGCGAGTCTCTTCACTGCCTGCTCGACATTGCGCCCATTGGGGTACTGTTTGATGTATTCCTCAAATACTTTGGCCCGGTCGCTGTCTTTCAGGGTGCCCCAAAGTTCATCCTCGATCCGGGCCGACAGTTCTCCGGACGGAGCTTTCTCCATTGCCGCAGGCGATGCACGCTGCTGCGGAACCGTCTGCGCACAAGCAAGGGAATAACTGCCGGCGGCGAGCGCGATCGCAATCGTCGGCAGCAGGCTGATGGACGCGGGAAGGGGTAAACGGAATGGCATGGCGGGCCAATGGTATGTCAGCAAAGCCTCCGCAACAAGAACAGCCGATGCGAACGTGCCGGGATATCGCTTTGCGTCGTGCCATCAATCAAAACGCAGGTGTTGCTTTCGGTAATGCTGAAATGGCTTTCACATAAAGCGCGCTGACCGCCGTGGGCGGTTTCACCATCAATGCGCCAACTGCCATCGGCCGGAATCTATAATCAAGCCCCGGATCCTATTCAACCCAGACCTGCGAGGACCTACCGCTCATGGAAAAGCGCACCATCATCCACCTGTTCGACCCCATGCCGCATAACAGCCCGTTCGACATGAACATGGCCGCCGATGCCGGATTCGAGGTCCTCCTGCCCTACAGCAACGTCAAGCTCGAGGAAGTCAACGGCCTGGTCCAGGACGCCATCTTTTCACGCGGCCCGGCCGGGGTGAAGCGCACCGCCATCTTCATCGGCGGACGCGACATCGGTCTCGCCATGGGCATGCTGAATGCCGCCAGGAAAGCCATGGTGCCGCCCTTCGAGGTCTCCGTCTTCGCCGACCCCAGCGGCGCGTTCACCACCGCCGCCGCCCTGGTCGCCTGCGTCGAACGCGAACTCAGGAACAAACACGGCAAGGAACTGCCGGGTCAGCGCGCCGTGGTCTTCGGCGGCACCGGCCCGGTCGGCCTGGCGACCGGCGTCATCGCCTCGCTGGCCGGCGTCGACACCACCATCGTCGACCCGTTCAACATCGAAACCGCGCTGCAGAAAGCCGACGAATACAACGCGCTGTGCGGCTGCCAACTGCACGGTACCTATGCCAGTTCCGACGCCGACAAGGCGCGCCTGATCGCCAGCGCCGACCTGGTTTTCTGCACCGCCAAGGCCGGCGTACAGGTGCTCAATGCCGATGTGCTGGCCGATGCCAAGCGACTCAAGGTGGCCGGTGACGTCAACGCGGTACCGCCGCTGGGCATCGAAGGCATCAAGCTCAAGCATTTCGGCGAGCCGCTGGTGCATGTCGTCAATGCGCCCGGCGCCGTCGGCATCGGCGCCCTGGCGGTCGGCGACGTCAAGTATCGCCTGCAGAACCGTCTACTGGCCCTGATGCTGAGCACCGAGAAGCCGGTCTATCTGGATTTTCGCGATGCCTTCCAAAGGGCACGCGAACTGGTCTGATCCCTGACGAATCAGCTGATCAGGGGCAACATCGATCAGCCTGTCGCAATCCGCCGTCCCGTCAGCGTCGGTTTTTTGCCGGCGCTGCAAATTTTCATCCGCGCCTGAGCTGGATCCCGTCGCTGTAGCCGATCATGCCGCTGCGGATGTT
>JANMTA010000366.1:0-1891 GCA_031389965.1 Betaproteobacteria bacterium | reverse complement strand
CGTGTCGCGTAGCTACTCTTTGCGCTCAGGTCGAATGAAGAAGAATTCCTTATCCTTCGTTATCACAGTGGCCATTGGCTTCACTGTGTTCGGCGGGAGGTAGATAGCTCTTTATTTGCGTGCCCCCTCAATGCACCGTACACACCATGCAGGGATCGAAACTGCGCACGACGTGGTGGATGGCCGCCGGCAGCGGTTCGGTCGCGCTGGCCGGCAGGCCCGCCAGCGCCTGCTCCAGCGCGCCGGGCTGACCCGCAGCATCGCGCGGCGAGAAGTTCCAGGTGGTGGGCGCGATGATCTGGTAGTTGTGGATGCGGCCGCGCCGCACCGTAAGCCAGTGGCCGAGCGAGCCGCGCGCCGCCTCGATGAGGCCGACGCCGGAGGTCTCGTCGGCGAGTTGCGCGGCAATGCACCAGGGCTCGCCGGGCGCCAGTTCGGTCAGCCAGCGCTCCATGGCGGGCAGCACCAGGGCCAGTTCCAGCAGTCGTGCCACGACGCGCGCGGCGACGCTGGCGCCGTAGCCTTCGACCATGTCGCGCGCCAGCGGATGCCCCGCCACCACCTGGCGCGCCAAGGCGCCGGTTTCAACCACCTGCCCGGCCAGGCGCGGCGCCTTGCACCAGGAATAGGCGCCTTCCTTTTCCGCCACCGGCAGCGTGCTGCCTGCGGCGGGATGCTGTGGCAGCCCGGCTGCGGCGTACCAGGCGTGGCTGATGTCTTCGGCGATGGCAGCGATGTCGAGCGCAGCCGCCCCGCCATGCCATAGTCCCGTGGGAAACAGGCGCCGGTCACCTTCGTTGTAGCAGCCGTAGCTCATGAAGCGATCGGTGCCGCGTCCGAGATGCCACAGATCGAGGTCCGCGGCGATCGTCAGAAACGCGCGCAGGTCGCCGCCGCCGGGCTTTTTTCGCCATGCATCGAGTTCGGCACGGCTGGCGATGGTCGCGATTTCGACCAGCGGCGCGCCGAAAGTCACGGTTTCAAGAAAACCGCGAAATTCGCGCAAGGTACGATGCAGGCGGAATATCTCCGAGCTTTGCAGCGGCCGCGTCGAGCCGCCCGGCTGCACGGCCAGGGTATGCGGCCATTTGCCGGCGAGCAGGCCCATCATCTGCATGAAGCGCGCACGCGCCGGCAGCATCTGGTTCGGCGCACTGCCGACGGTGGCGCGAAAGCGCTCGACGGTCGCCGCGTGCCAGGGGCGGCCGGCATAGTCGGCGCGGGCGAAGTCGGGCATGAAGAACAGGTAGAAATGCGTCAGGTGGTCGGCCAGGTTCTCGGTCGCCAGCGTCAGGTTGGCCGCCAGCCGCCCGTTTTGCGGCGGCACTATGCCCGCCGCGTCGGCCAGCGCCAGCGCGGCTGCCGCCGACTGGGCCACCGAGCAAATGCCGCAAATTCGCGGCACCAGTACCAGCGCATCGGCCGGCAGCTTGCCCTGCAGGATCTGCTCGAAGCCGCGATACATCGGTGAATTGACGTAGGCCGCGGCGACACGCCCGTCGGCAATATCCAGGCTGATTTCGAGATCGCCCTCGACGCGATTGAAGGGACCGACGACGCGCCGTGTGTTCATCGCTTGCTGCGCTTGACCGAAGGTGCGCGCAGCTGGTGATCGGCTGTGGCGTTCTCGCGCACCCGCGCCGGTGTTGCCGATTTTGAAAGCGCCGCGAGCGCGATGAACCAGGCTTTCGGCATGTCGGC
Organism: Betaproteobacteria bacterium; assembly: GCA_031389965.1. Lineage (GTDB taxonomy): Bacteria > Pseudomonadota > Gammaproteobacteria > Burkholderiales > Rhodocyclaceae > Sulfuritalea. Next base: position 190 of record JANMTA010000366.1, on the reverse strand, counting down.
CGGAAGGCCCAGCGGAATGCCGGCGACCTTGGGCGTGGTTTCGAAGGGATGGCCGGGTTCCTCGAAACCCGGGTCGGTGCAGCGGATGCAGGCGTAGCCGCCGCGCAGGCAGGAGCCCTCGCCGTTCCACAGGCGCTGGTTGCAATCGGCATGGGCCTGGGTGCCCTTGCAGCCAAGGTGTTCCATGAGA
>JANMTA010000329.1:0-1770 GCA_031389965.1 Betaproteobacteria bacterium | reverse complement strand
CCGGCGCCCGACGCGGCCGGGCAGGTAGCGGCGGCGCGGATACTCGAAACGCTGCGCGGGCTGACAGCAGACGACCTGGTGCTGGTCCTGCTTTCGGGCGGCGGCTCGGCCCTGCTCGCGGCACCGATGGCCGGCATCACGCTGGACGAAAAGCGCGGCGTGACCAAGGCCCTGCTCGCCTGCGGCGCAGGCATCAGCGAAATCAACTGCGTCAGGAAACACCTGTCGGCGCTCAAGGGCGGCCGCCTGGCGCTCGCCGCCGCTCCGGCGCGGGTGCTGACGCTGGCGATTTCCGACGTGCCGGGCGACGATCTGTCCACCATCGCCTCCGGCCCCACCGTGCCCGACCCGACCACCTGCGCCGACGCGCTGGAAATCGTCGATCGTTATGGCATAGCACTGCCCGCGGCCGCGCGCGCGGCGCTGCAGGACGGCAGGGCGGAAACGCCGAAGCCCGGCAACCCCGGATTCGCCCGTTGCGAATCGCACATCATCGCCACGGCGCAGGCCTCGCTCGCGGCGGCGGCGGACCTGGCGCGAAAACGCGGCATCACGCCGCTGGTGCTAGGCGACGCCATCGAAGGCGAGGCGCGCGAGGCGGCCCGTGTGCTGGGCGGCATCGCGTTGTCCGCAGCGGCGCACGGCGTGCCCCTGGCGGCACCCTGCGTGCTGCTCTCCGGCGGCGAGACGACGGTCACGGTGAAGGGTGCCGGGCGCGGCGGACGCAATGCCGAATTCCTCCTCGGTCTGGCGCTGGCATTGGGCGGACATGACCGCATTTCGGCCATCGCCTGCGATACGGACGGCATCGACGGTTCGGAAGACAATGCAGGTGCCATGGTCTTGCCGGATACGCCGGCGCGGGCCGTCGTCGCCGGAATTGATTTGCGCGCGCGGCTGACCGAGAATGACGCCTACGGCGTTTTTGCCGCACTGGGCGACCTGGTCGTCACCGGGCCGACGCGCACCAATGTGAATGACTTCAGGGCGATCCTCATTGAACCCCATTGAACCGACGGAAGACCTGCCATGACCCAGCGAGAACACTCAGCCGAAGCCGCGCAGGACTTTGCCGACACGGATTACTCGGCGCTGCTGGCAGAGCTGGCGCGCCTGCTGCCGGCGAATTCGCTGCTGCAGGTGAATGAGGATGTGAAGCCCTACGAATGCGATGGCCTGTCGGCCTATCGCCAGGTGCCGATGGCCGTTGCCCTGCCGGAAACCGAGGCGCAGGTGGTGGCGGTGATCAAGGCCTGCCGCGCCGCCGGCGCGCCGCTGGTGCCGCGCGGGGCGGGTACCGGGCTGTCGGCCGGCGCGCTGCCGCATCCGCAGGGCGTCGTGTTGTCCCTGGCCAAGATGAAGAAGATTCTCCATGTCGATCCGGTGGCGCGGGTTGCCGTGGTGCAGCCCGGCGTGCGCAACCTGGCGATCTCCGAGGCGGCCGCGCCGCTGGGCCTGTATTACGCACCGGACCCGAGTTCGCAGATCGCCTGCTCGATCGGCGGCAACGTGGCCGAGAATTCCGGCGGCGTGCATTGCCTGAAATACGGCCTGACGCTGCACAATGTGCTGCGCGTGCGCGCCGTGCTGATTACCGGCGAGATCGTCGAGTTCGGCAATCATGCCCTCGATGCGCCGGGCTACGACCTGCTGGCGCTGATGATCGGCTCCGAGGGCCTGCTGGCGATCGTCACCGAAGTGACGGTCAAGCTGGTGCCCAAGCCCGACCATGCCCAGGTCATCATCGCCAGTTTCGCCGACGTGATGACG
>JANMTA010000326.1:0-7001 GCA_031389965.1 Betaproteobacteria bacterium | reverse complement strand
AGGCCGCGTTGCAGCCGTTGAACAAGGCAACCCAAGTGGCCGGAGTTCTTGACCCGCCGCGTCGCCGGCGCCGACTTTCATCATTTTTCTAAACAGATTCATCCAGCCGCCCATCGACGAGATCCGGTGCCCGCGCTGCTGAACATTTGCAGCGTCGGCAAAAAAAGCCGGCGCTGGTAGGACGGCGGATTGCGTCAGACTGATCGATGTTGCCGCTGATCGGCCAATTCGTCGGGGATCAGACCAGTTCGCGCGCCCTTTGGAAGGCATCGCGAAAGTCCAGCCCAGCAGTTCCTTGCCGTGTCCTGAGTTCGCGTTCGACGCAGGCGACCAGGGCGGCGGCGGTGAACGCGCCGCCGGGGTAGGCGAAGACGGAGACCTCGAAGGGAGGCACCATGGCTTTCCTGGCTGCATTCGGCTTGCCCATGGCGAGACCGATGTCGCGTCGATGATGAAACCGGCCACGGCGGCCGGCGTGCCTTGTCTTCGGCAAACGCCCTGGCCTCCATCGCCAGGATCGGAATCTGCCTGCGGAACGGTAGGGCGCTTTACATACTGTTGCACTTCCTGATGTAACCAATGGATTCGTCGCACGTTCAAAGTGTCATGGAGCAAGCTTTCTTTTCCTGAACCGTGTGCGAACGCTAGAGGTCCCCAATGAAACACCTCGCGAAAGACATCATCGCCAAGCCGCTTGCGATGCTGCTGGCGCTTTTGCTTGCCCTGCTTGTGCCGCTCGGCAGCGCAAATGCACAAGACCGGCCCACATTCTCGCAGCAGCAACTCGAACAGATGCTGGCGCCAATTGCGCTCTATCCGGATCCATTGCTATCGCAGATCCTGATGGCTTCGACCTATCCGCTCGAAGTCGTAGAGGCGGCACGCTGGTCAAGAAGCCATTCCAACCTGGTCGGCGAAGATGCGGTACGGGCGGCGGAGAACGAGAACTGGGATCCGAGCGTGAAATCCCTGCTGGCTTTCCCGCAGGTGCTGGCGCGAATGGACGAGGACCTGCAATGGCTGCAGACACTTGGTGACGCATTTCTTGGCCAGGAGCCACAGGTAATGGATACGGTCCAAAATCTGCGGCGGAGAGCGCAAGCCGCGGGCAACCTGCGTTCGGATGAACGGCAGCGCATCGTCGAGAATGGGCCGGTAGTGGTCGTACTGCCTGCCAACCCCCTGATCATCTATGTGCCCTACTACGATCCATGGGTCGTGTACGGGCCGTGGTGGTGGCCGGACTATTCGCCCGTCTATTGGCGGCCGTTTCCCGGCTATTACCTTCGGCCGGGCTTTGCGGGCGGCTTCTACTGGGGACCGTCGATCAGGATTTCGGTCGGCTATTTCTTCGGTGCCTTCGACTGGTCACACCGCCATGTCAGGGTAGTGCAGTCCAACTACTATTACAGTGGGGCGGCGATCCACAGGGTACCTGCCGTATACCGCGATCGCTCACCGGGCAGGTGGCAACATGATCCCGTGCATCGCCGGGGTGTCGCTTATCGTGGGGCTGAAGTACAGCAGCGCTTCGTCGATGCGAGAACCCCGCCGGACAGCGGCACTCGTCAGGATCGGGAGGATGCGCGTCGGCAAGACCCGCAGCGCGCGCAGTCCTATCCGACTTCAAATAGGCGCAGGGATGCAGATCGCCCTGCTGTGCAAACCGGAGTCCAGTCGAATGGCGCAGCCAAAGAACAAGCCGCAATCCAGCAGCTTGCGCAGCCGTACCCCAGTTCGAACCGGCAGAGAGAGTCGCGTAACGATGTACGCCGAACTGAGGTTCAGCAGGGGAGGGATACAGCCGTCCAACCCGTAATCCAGCAGGGGGCGCAGCCGTCCCCGACCTCGAGCCGGCAAAGGGAGTCGCATGACGATGTACGTCGAACTGCGGTGCAGCCAGCGAGGGACACAGTCGTCCAACCCGCAACTCAACAGGTGCCCGTGACGCAGCCGCATTCCGGCACCAATGCAGGGGTGGCACGTGCGGAGCGGCGCGATCAAGTCAAGGGCGTCGATCGTGTTGATCGAAGAGAACCGGCCGAGAGTCGTCAGGCCACACGTCCGGCCAATGCGGTTCCGCAAACGCAGGGGAATCGAGGCAACGCGACGCCTCAGCAAAGTGCTCAGACCGAACGTTCCGCAAGGCCCCATGCCAGCGAATCCAGACAGGAGCCACGATCTTCTCCGGCCGCTCGCCACGAAGCCCAGCGGGGCGTCGAGCGACACAAGGAGGAGGCGCAGAAAAAACCTGAAGCGCGTCCTGACTCGGGCTGGCGACGCAGTGCGAGCGCCGAGAAAGTCTTACCGCAATGAATTTGAATGGCACGAGGGGCCGCTGTCAGGGGCAAGGCCGCCGCGAACGGCTATCCCAAGCTAGCGCAAGGACCGTGTCCTCATAGTCAGGCCCTTGCCCTTATTTTCCCGGCATCGATGCGCTGCCCTTACAGCTTGTCGAATTCGTAGGTAATCCCCACCCACCCGGCCCGGGGCGCGCCCGGCGTGCGGAACTGATCCTGCTCAATCCAGTCTGCCGGGTTGGAACTGTAGGAATTGCCCGGACCCGTAAATACATTGGCACCGAGGAGGCCGAAAGTCTCGTAATTCCGGTCGAAGACATTGGTGACCTTGGCAAAGACCTTCCAGTTGCGCCCGATGCTGTAGCGGGTGTCGAGATTGACCACGGTATAGCCGGGTATCTTTCCGTGTTCATCCTTGTTGTTCTCGTCGCCGCGCGCGTACTGGCTGGACGCGACGACGACATTGCTGCCGACGGACCAGGCCGGGGTGATTTCGTAACCCAGACGCATTTTGAGCATTTGACGCGGAACGCCGGGTAGCGTGCTGCCCTTGCCAACCTGGATGTTGCCGCCCGCATCGGCGCTGCTGTTCGACGCCGAACTCGCCATAAAGGATGTCTGAAAACTTGCCTCGACATAGCTGTAATTGGCGGCAAAGCTGAATTTATCCAGGGCTCCGCTCATGCCGAGTTCGACGCCCTGACGCCGTGTCTTGCCGACGTTCTGGAAATAACCGGCCCCCGAGGTGCTGCTGGCGATGAACAGAATGTCGTCCGTGTTCTCGGTATGGAACAGGCCGGCATTCCAGTTGATGTTTTCGCCCAGGCGACCGCGGGCGCCGCCTTCCCAGGTGCGCGACACCACTTTCTTCAGCGGCGGATCGCCGGCGAAGGCATTGGGCAAGGCGCAAGGATGCTCGGGATCGGCGCAGGCAAGCTCGACGGGGGTCGGTGCGCGCATGCCCTCGCTGTAGCCGCCATACAGACCGAGCGACTTGGAGGGATTGAAATTGATGCCGAGCGCCGGGTTGAAACGGGTGTAGCGGTGGTTGCCGTCCAGGTTTCCGGGCACCAGGGTATCGTCCCTGAGGTCAAAGCTCGTTCCGGACAGATTCACGGTGGCAACGTTGTAGCGGCCGGATAGCGTGACATGCAGCTGGTCGGTCAAGGAAAAGGTGTCGGTGGCATACAGGCCGTAATAGTCGTTGTCGGCCTTCAGCCTCACCGTCTGCGGCGTATTGACCGGCTGGATGCGGACGGTTTCAATGCCGACGATATCGGCGATTTGCGTGTCGCTCCTGAATTTGGTGCGCCCGAAGTCGGCACTGAGTCCCGCCGTGAATTGATTCTTGTGGCCGGCAAGATCGCCCAGCAGGGTGATCTGGATCGCACCGCCATAGCCATCCGTGTCGGTAGTGGCGAACACCATGCTTGAGTAGGGGTCGCAGACGGACGGCGCCGTGACTCCCGCACAGGCGACGCTGGTTGAAGGCGATACGACGCCGTCGCCGGGGTAATCGTCATTGACGTTGCTGTTAATGCCATCGGCGCGGTTGTGGCGGTAATAGAGGTTTCCCGCAACCAGCTTGTCGTCAGCAACGAAGTGGCTGCCGTTGAGGGTGAACATCGCCAACTTGTTTTCAATGCTGTCCGGGATCGAATAGGCTTTGTCGCGATTACCCAGCATGTTCAACGGAAGCGCCTGGACGCCGTGCATCTCGTTGTCGGCAAACATCAGGGAAAGATCGAGGTTGCTCTTCTCGTCCTGCCAGCCGGCTTTGGCGAATACCTGCCTGACATCGCTCTCTGAAGCCATCCGCCAGCCGTCTTCATGAAAGATGTTGCCGGCGACGAAATAATCGAACTGGTCCTTCTTGCCGCCCGCCTCGAACTCGAATGCGCGGCGTCCCCAGGAACCGCCCGTGACCGTCGCCGAGGCACCCGGGTTGCTGCTGCCGCTTTTGGTATGGACGGACAGCGCGCCGCCCAGGGTATTGAGGCCGAACAGCGGATTGGAACCTGGAATCAGGTTGATGTTGGCGATCGCATTGGGAGGGATCAGGTCCCAGTTGACGATGTCGCCGAAAGGCTCGTTGACGCGAACGCCATCGAGGAATACCGACAGGCCCTGAGGGGTTCCCAGCAGGGGCGACGCGGTAAAGCCGCGGTACTGCACATCGGGTTGATAGGGATTGCTGACCGTGTCGTTGATCGTCACGGACCCCAGATTGCTGTCCAGGTATTCTGAAATGTTCAGGGGCCTTTGCTCGGCAATGGATTTCCCGGAGACGGCCTGGACATTGGCCGGGACCTGGTTGAGCGGTACGCCGATGCCTGGCAGGGGAGTCGTGCCGACCACTTCGATGGTCTCAAGCTCCAGAACCTCGGCCCGATTTTGGGCAAGAGCGGCGTGCGACATGGCAAACATTGCCGGGGCCATGGCGACAACAAGCTTCAGTCGATGGAATCGGCGCGATCCTGTTGATAGCCTTGGCTCGTCGGCCATGCTGGCTGAGCCTGACGCCTTGGTCCGGTCTTTGCCGTTGAAAATCGACTTCATTGCTTTTTTCCCTGATGGTGCATGAAATGCCGGTGATGGTAGCAGAGGGCATAAGCACAGTCTCGGGAAAAACTCCCGACCTTGCCCGCAAAATCATTAGCCTGCTGGCACGATTACTCGATGACGCCGCACAACGTGAACCAGTGCCGCCGTTGTGCCGGCGCCGACTTTTTTGTCCATGCGCTGGCTGTGCATCTGTGGAGTTTCAATAGGTCTCGACGTGGTAGCGGCCTTGTTGCAGCAGCCCCGCCTGGACCGCTTTCCAGTCCAGCCCGTTGTGGCTGCAAATGTCGGCGAAGGCTTCGTCTACGCCTTTTTCCATGCCCTTCAGGCCGCACAGATATAAATAGGTGTTTTGGTCCTGCAGCAGGGCGACGACATCCTTGGCGCGCGCGCGAATCAGGTCCTGCACGTATTCCTTGGTCTGACCGGGAACGCGCGAAAACGCCAGGTTGATGTCGATGAATTCCCTCGGCAGCCGGGTCAGCGGACCGAAATAGGGCAGTTCCCCCGGTGTGCGCGAACCGAAGAACAGCATCAGCTTGCCGTCCTCGTCGGGCACCGACTTGCGGCGCCTGCGCTCGGTCATCGCCCGCATCGGCGCCGAGCCGGTGCCGGTGCAGATCATCAGCAGGTTGCTGCCGGGATGGTTGGGCATCAGGAAGCTGGTGCCGTAGGGGCCGACGACATTCACCTTGTCGCCCTTCTTCAGGTCGCACAGGTAGTTCGAAGCCACGCCCAGCGCCGGATTGCCGTCGTGGTCGGCGGTCACCCGCTTTACCGTCAGCGACAGGTTGTTGTAGTGCGGTCGCTCGCCGTCGCGCGGGCTGGCCACCGAATAGAGCCTGACGTGATGCGGGCGACGGTTGGCATCCAGCCCCGGCGCGAGGATGCCGATGGTCTGGCCTTCGAGCACCGGGAAGGAGGCATTGCCGAAGTCGAGCACGATGTGGCGGATGTCGCTCGAGGCGTCATCGGCGGTCAGGCGGAAGTTGCCGCTGATCGTCGCTACCGCCGGTTTCTGGATCGAATGGAGATTGACGTAGGGGTGGGCGGCCGACCACGGCGGCGGCGCCACACCACCCTGTCCGGCGGTGGACGCGGCGGCAATGCGCTCGACGTCGGCGGGCAGCATGGTCGCCGTGTCGCCAGCGCCGACTTCCGGGCTCGCTTCAAGCGCGAGCTGCGCCGGCAGCGTATCCCAGAGCAACTGCTCGGCCAGCGGATAGGCGCTGGCCACCTTGACGTTGCGCCAACTGTCGATGGCGCCGGTCGGGCAGGGCGAGATGCAGTCGTAGCAGAACTTGCACTTCGTGGCGTCGACCACATAGTTGCGCGAGTCGTGGCTGATCGCATCGACCGGACAGGTTTCCTCGCAGGTGTTGCAGCGGATGCAGATTTCGGGATCGATCAGATGCTGGCGCAGGATCGTCACCGGCGTTGTCGTAGCCGTGGTCATGTTGATTTCCTTCGTTCGGTTCGTCGCTTCGGCTGACGAAAGATACCAGCCTTCCGGCCGCAGCGGACTGCGGCCGGAGGACCGGAGAGGCCGGCCGCCTGCCGCTTAGTTGAAGCGCACGTACTCGAAATCCACCACCTGGTTGTTGATGCCGCGTGCCGGCGGCGCAATCCAGTTGGCGAACTTGCCGGGTTCGGCAACGCGGCCCATCAGCGAGGCGACGAAGGCGCGGTCTTCGGCCGAGGGCAGCCATTGCAGATGGTGGTGCGTCCATTCGGCTTCCGACAGAAGATTGCCGGTCGGCGAGATCTTCGCCGCCGACAAGGGACCAATCTTGCGGTTGAAGGCCTTGTGCGGTGCGCTGAGGACGACGGGGATGCCGGCTTTCTGGATGATCTTGTTCCAGCGCTCGATACCGCCCTTGGCGTCGGTCACGTAATCGTCGCGCAACCGCTCGTTGAGCGCGTTGAGGTAGGGCGCCTGGACGGTGAGGATCTTGCCGTCGGCGACTTCCAGCACCGGATAGGTGGCATCGGTCAGTTGATGGTCGTCGTTCTGCTTGGTCTCCTCGTAGCGTCCCTTGAGTCCGGTGTTGTAGAAGGTGGCGGCATTCGACGAGACATCGGCGCCGAACAGGTCCATGGTCACGCTGAAGTGGAAGTTCAGGTAGCGCTGGAGGGTCG
>JANMTA010000312.1:0-10215 GCA_031389965.1 Betaproteobacteria bacterium | reverse complement strand
GTGTATTCCCCGCCACCGTGCCCGCGCGGACGCTTGCGCCGGGGGAGGATTTCCTGCCCGCGCTCGTGTTGATTTCGGAAACGGCAACAAAGGTGCCGGTCTTGTCGTTCCGGACTGATTGGTAAATGTGGTTCATGATTTTTCCCCGTTATTGTCGAAGTCTGTGCCCAGCCGGATGTAGCCGGCACAAGGGTGCCCGTAGATGAGACCATTATACCCATTGCCCCCGAGGCGCTCAGTGCGCTGGCGAACATAAGGTGTGCAATTTCCTGTTGCCGGCAGCGGATTTCTGCGGGCGCTTATTTAAGGAAATCCCGATCAAGTTCCGATTCGTCCCCGGATCAAGTCCGGGGCAGGATTTTCCGGCGAAAGAATGTCACCCCGGATCACGATCCGGGGCCGGAAACCAGCAGGGATCGACTGAATAAGGTCGTCACACCGGCGAAGTAAGGTCGTCACACCGGCGAAGTAAGGTCGTCACACCGGCGAAGGCCGGTGTCCAGATGTCTGAAAGCACTGGATTCCGGCTTTCGCCGGAATGACGAATTTGGACTTGTTCAGCACTTCCGCAGCGTCAACGGCTTGAACCCCGGCTTTCGCCGGGGTGACGACGTAATCAGCGTTTCCTTGAGCATCAGGCGAAACTTAAATCGTCGCGTTGCACGGCGATCATGCTCGGCAGCAGTGTGAACTGCTGCCGCGGGAGGAGAACTTCAGTCGACCTTGCTTAGGAATGCAAGGTCAGAAGTATTTGACGAGCTGGAACCAGAATCGGCCGGATCTGTCCGGCGCCGAGATTGCGTCCTCGTTACCCAGCTTGACGGCGTAATACGCCCTCGCCACGAAGTTGTTGGCTTCCACCCAGTTGATCCCGACGCCCGCAGCACTCAGGGTTCTGGTGTTGTCCCCGGCTGCCCAGGGATCCTCGTTTATCCTGATGCTGCCGGTATCGACGAAGCCGATAAGATGCATCTGTCCGGGCAGTGTCTCGGAGAACTTCGGCAGCAGGTAGCGGGCTTCCAGGTTCAGCACATAGCCCTCGTCGCCATAGGCCTCGCCTTCGGGGTAGGCGCGCACGCCATACATGCCGCCGAGCCCCATCTTTTCTGACGAGTCGAGGTTCTTCGAGGCGAACTGCCCGTTGAGGTTGGCGGAGAGCGAGACGGAATCCGTTACCCGCTGCAAGCGGTAGGCATTGAAGGCGAGCTTGTTGTAATGACCGTTGGTTCTTGCGGTCAATGCATCGTCATTCCGCGCGGCATCCGTCTCGATGTCGAGCTTGCCGGTGGACCAGGTCAGGCCGTAACTCGTGTACCCGCCGCCGCCGAAGCCGTCGCGCGCGTTGCCGTAAAGGCTGGCGCTGACGACATCGGCGTTCTTTTCGAGGTAAGTATTCGAATGCTGCCTGTCCTCAAAGGTCTTGTGCTCGTAGAGGAGCCCGAGGTTGAGATTGCTGTTGCGCGACCGGATCAGGGGATAGCTGCCATACGCGCTGGCGATCTCCGCTTTGCCGTTGAACCCTTTATTTTCGAAGTCGCCACGACTCAGTTCGTATTCCAGCGCGCTGTAGGCGACCCCGACCGTCGCCTTGCCGAACATCATCTGGTAGGAGGCGCGGGCATAGTTCAGCCCGGATCCCGTGGTAATTCCCCGCAACGAGAAGACATCGCCGTTGCCGGTCGGGTTGTTGATATTGACCGTCGCTCCCAGGCGGTACACGCCGGTATAGCGGTTGCCGGCGTTATCCACATCGACTTCTCCCGAAACCAGCGGTCTGGGCGTGAGTTCGATGTTCAGGTCCGAGGCGCCGACGGCGGCACCCGGCGTCAGGGTCGATTTGACCTGGACGCCGGGAATGTCGGAAAGCAGCAACAAACGGTGTTCGAGCGGCGCTGCGGTTATCGGGTCGCCGCTGTTGAGTCCGTCCAGATGGCTGTTCGCCAGGCCGTCGGAAAGCCGGGTCTGGTTGTTCAGATTAATCTTGCCGTATTGGCCTTCGATCACGGCAATGGTCACGGCGCCGTCCTTGATATCCTGCGCCGGCAGGTAGGCCTGGGCAACGAAGTAGCCGTTGCTGCGGTAATGGTTGCCTATCTTCAAGGCCATGCCGCGCAGATCGGCGAGGCTCAGTTCGCTGCCCGGCACGAAGCCGGTAAGTGCCAGCAGTTCCGCTTCGGGATAGACCTTGGCACCTGTCACGCGCAGGCTCTTGACCATGATCCTGACGGCGGCGGATTCCGCGCTTTCCGGCTCGCTGCGTGGCACCACTTCCACCGTGGGCTCGAATTTCTGCGGCAGCGGGACACGCGGAATCTGCTGCATCTGGCGGCCGGCATCCGGCCGCTGCTGGGCAAAGACGCTGGAACTCAAGGCCAGCACGGCAACGGCAATTAGCTTTTTCTTGAACATGTCTTGTCCTGTCGTTCGTTGCTGAAAAGGGGTTGCGGGCAACATGGAGGTCGCGGGCAACATGGTTATTGTCACATAATATCCCGAAAGGCTTCTGTTCGGTAGCCCGCATTTGCCGCCCAATTGCCCGTCTATTCGCCGGGCCAAAGAAGCAGGAGGCTGGTGGCCGCGCGGCCTAGCGGGGGCCGCCGAGCAAGCTGGGTACCACTCCGTAAAGCAGAATCAGGCCCCTCGCCTCGCTGTTATCGGACCTCAGCCCGGAGCGTGCCTGCCGGTTCCTGTTTGCGAGATATTTGATCAGCTCGTCGATGCCGCCATCGCGGATGATCTCGGCGAAGGAGGCGCGATAGTTTGTGGTCAGGCTGATGCCGGCGATCCGGATGTCGTAGACTTTCCATCCATCTGCCGTCTTTTCCATGTCGTAGTCGATGGTCATGCGTTCGACCCCGGGCTTCTTCACGGTCGACCTGACCGTGACATCCGTGTCGCCCGCCACCAGCAGAAGCGGCTTGTACTCGATCACCTCGTCGCGATAATTGGCCAGAGCTGCGGAGTAGGTACGCACCAGCAAGGTCCTGAACTCGGCAATAAGTGATGCCTGCTGTTCGGGCGAGGCGAGTTTCCAGTTGCGGGCAACCGCCAGCCGGGTCATGTGGCGAAAATCGAACAGGGGCAGGATCGTCGTCTCCATGAGTTCGTCCATGCTCATCGCGTTCTTGGCGGCGGGATTGTCGGCCTGCTTGAGCCGGGCAATCACTACCGCCGTGGCGGCGCTCAACAGGGCATCCGGCGCAGCGGCATGAGCAGTGCCGGCGGCAGGCACCTTCGCTGCGGGGGCGGGAACCGCACTGACAGCCGCCAGTACCTCGGCATTCGCGGGGAGCGCCAAGCCGCCGGCGATGACTCCGGCCAGTACCATGAGGTTTGCAAGCAGTTTTGAGCGCATCCGAGGTGACCTCTTGAGGGAACTGCGCAACGGCGGAGAAACAACCCCGCCGGGCGGCGTAGTTCATGGTCAGGATTCTCGACATTCCTGCACGGCGCGCTGTGCGGTGGCGAACACAGGCCGAAATCAATCGACGTCCACTGGCGTGCGAGCCAGGCTCTCCCCCCTTCAAGGGGGAGTTGGAGGGGGGATGGGGCATGGCTGCAGCGTTTGCGCCCCCATGAACCCCCATCCCCACCCTGGCCCCCCAATCGCAAACGTCGCATGCGACCTTCCCCTTGAAGGGGAGGGAAATTTTGCTTTGTGTTGTGGCGCACAGAACCCGAACAGCAGAGAAACTATCGTCGAGCGAGTTCGGTTCATTACGCGCGCGCCCTGAGCCAGCGGCCGCGCTCCAGGCCACGCGGCCCAGTTAAAAAAATGCGCTGCACGACTGACGTAATTGAGCTTCGTTCACCGTCTGATTACCCGGGAAATAACCATGCTACCCAGCGCCAAGAGCCTCGAAGGCAAGCCTGTACCGAGAACGACATTCAAGACCCGCAATGACAATCAGTGGCTGGACGTGACCAGTGACGAGGTCTTCAAGGGCCGCAGCGTCGTCCTGTTTTCGCTTCCCGGCGCCTATACGCCGACCTGCTCGAGCACCCACCTGCCGCGCTACAACGAGCTGGCTGCCACCTTCAAGGCCAACGGAGTGGACCAGATAGTCTGCCTGGCCGTGAATGACGCTTTTGTCATGAATGAATGGAAGCGCGACCAGCAGGCGCAGGACATCACCCTGCTGCCCGACGGCAACGGCGAGTTCACGTCCGGCATGGGCATGCTGGTGGACAAGTCGGATATCGGCTTTGGCAAACGCTCCTGGCGCTATTCCATGCTGGTCAGGAATGGCGTGATCGAGAAGATGTTCATCGAACCGGAGTCCGCTGGTGACCCGCTCGAAGTCTCCGATGCCGACACGATGTTGAAGTACATCAATCCCAAGGCAGTCGTGCCGGAGCCGGTGGTGATCTTCGCCAAGCCGGGTTGCCCCCACTGCGCACGCGCCAAGGCGCTGCTCGAAGCACACGACATCCGCTACGAGGAGATCAGCCTGGGCGGACACATCCGATCGAGCACCCTGCGCGCCGTCTCCGGCAGCGGTACCTGGCCGCAGGTCTTCATCGGCGGCAGGCTGATCGGCAGCGCCGACGATCTTGAGGCCTATTTCAGCGAGCGAAAGGTGGCCTGAACCATGGCGACCATTCATGTTGACGTTGCAATCATCGGTGCCGGTACAGCCGGTCTGGCCGCGTATCGGTCGGCCAGGGCCGCAGGGGCGTCCGTGGTCCTCATCGAAGGTGGCGAGCACGGCACCACCTGCGCACGCGTCGGCTGCATGCCGAGCAAGCTGCTGATTGCCGCGGCCGATGCCGCCCATGCCGTCGGCAAGGCAGAGGGTTTTGGCGTCCACCTTGATGGCAAGGTCCGCATTGACGGACGCGAGGTCATGGACCGGGTCAGGCGGGAGCGCGACCGTTTTGTCGGCTTCGTGCTGAGCGATGTCGAGAAAATCCCCGATGCAGATCGCCTGCACGGCCATGCCAAATTCGTCGGCAACCAGGCACTTGCCGTAGCTGGCCACGGCCTGATCACGGGCAGGAGCATCGTCATCGCTACCGGCTCGCGCGCGACTTACCCGGATTCCTTCAAATCCCTGGGCGGTCGTCTGATCATCAGCGATCAGATTTTCAACTGGCGCGACCTTCCCGCATCTGTGGCAGTGATGGGCCCCGGGATCGTCGGGCTGGAGCTAGGCCAGGCCCTGCATCGCCTGGGCGTGCGTGTCGTGGTGCTGGGTCGGGGAGGGCGCGTCGGTCCCATCGGCGACCCGGAGATTCTCAGCTACGCCATTGCCGCCTTCAATCAGGAATTCACGCTGGAGCCCGACGCTCACGTCGAATCCATGGAACGCGAAGGCGATCGTGTTGCGATCCGGCGCAGGACGGCAACGGGCACTGCGAAAACCGAATACTTCGACTATGTCCTTGCCGCCACCGGCCGCACGCCCAATGTGTCGGGCATGGGCCTCGAACAGACGACCCTCAGGCTTGACGCAAAAGGCGCGCCGTCCTTCGATCCATTGACCACCCGCGCCAATAGTGCCGATGGCGCAAGTCCGATTTTCATTGCCGGCGATGCCAGCAACTTCATTCCCCTGCTTCACGAGGCGAACGACGAAGGCCGCATCGCCGGTCGCAATGCCGCAGCGCACGCGCTGGGGATGGACGTCACCCCCGGCTTGCGCCGCGCACCGCTCGGCATCGTGTTTACCGATCCGCAAATCGGCATCGTGGGCGGCGGCTTCCGTTCATTGAAAGCCGGCAGCTTCGCGACCGGCCAGGCGAGCTTCGAGGATCAGGGCCGCGCACGCATCATGTTCCGGAACAAGGGTCTGCTGAACGTCTATGCAGATCCGGCCAGCGGCCGCTTTCTCGGCGCAGAAATGCTGGCACCTGGCGCCGAGCATCTGGCGCACCTGCTGGCCTGGGCGCTGCAGAACAGGATGACGGTAGACCAGATGCTGGAGATGCCGCTCTATCACCCGGTCATCGAAGAAGGACTGCGCACGGCGCTGAGGCAACTCAAGGGCAAGTTACCTGCTGCGCAGGCCGGTTCGAACTGTCGGCTTGAAACGTTGCCGCCCGGCCCGAAAGTCGGTGCTGGCGGGACGGCGAGGGAGTGTGCTTAGCTTGAAAGAGCATCACGAAACCAATTTCTGCGATATGTGCGACAGCGCACAGACCCTGGCCGGAGAGCGGCTCAGAGTCGCTTACAAGTTCTCACAGATTCTTGGGTGGGGACGATCCCGATCCGACCCACCACAGGAGATAAACATGAATTCCACCTTCAAGAAATTGCTTTGCCGCTTTCTCGCCGTTGCACTCATAACGCTGCCCTTCCAGACCGGTCAGGCCAGCATGATCGGGACGGATCAGGTGAATGCCGCCGTCACTGTCCAGGCTGAGCGCAACCTGGTATCGACCTACCTGAGCCGCGCGCAGACCGTCAACGAGTTTCAGGCGCTGGGCCTCAATGCGCAGGATGCCCGGGACCGTGTCGCGTCGATGACCGATGCGGAAATCAGCACGCTCGCCGGCCAGATCCATGCCGTTCCCGCCGGCGGCGATGGTCTGGTGGTGGTGATCCTGGTCGTGTTCTTCATCTGGTATTTCGCCTTCCGCAAGTAGTATCCTGCCACGCGTGAATTCCACGCAGATGGCCGCAGATGCCTAAGGTCGCCGATGCCTGACTTCCAGGCCTGGTTCGCAGGCGCCCGCCTGACCGCGGGCGCCTTTTTGCTTTTGCTGCTGGCCGGCCTGAGCGGCTGCGCGTCGCTGGTGCCGCAAACCATGGGCTTGCGTGACAGTTGGCCCCAGGGTGTTCCCGACCGCAGCGAACTGCGCGAGGTGCCGTTCTTCGCGCAGCAGGAATATCAGTGCGGCCCCGCCGCCCTGGCGACGACGCTGGTTCATGCCGGCACAGCGGTCACCCCGGAAGAACTGGTCACGCGCGTCTATCTGCCCGGGCGCGAAGGCAGCCTGCAGGCTGAAATGCTGGCTGCGCCGCGTCGCTACGGCAAGGTTTCCTATCAGATCGCGCCGCGCCTGGACGACCTGCTGCGCGAAGTGGCGGCAGGCAATCCGGTGCTGGTCCTGCAGGATACCGGCGTCGGACCCGTCATCAACTGGCACTATGCCGTCGTTGTCGGCTTCGACTACCCTGCCGGCGAGTTGTACCTGCGCTCGGGAGAAACCCGGCGCCTCGCAGTCCCTTTCACGGTCTTCGAATACACCTGGAAGAAAAGCAATTACTGGGCGATGGTGACTCTGCCGCCCGAGCGCATTCCGGTGACGGCTACGGAGCCTGCCTACCTGGTAGCGGTTGCGGCCATGGAACGCGTCGCCGAACCGAACGCCGCCTTCGCGGCGTATTCGGCGGTTCTCGAACGCTGGCCCGACAGTCTCGCGGGGAGGATAGGCCTGGCCAACCGGTATTATGCGCAGGGCGAACTCAAGGAAGCGGAAGTCATCCTGCGCCGGGCTCACGCCGGTCATCCGGAATCCGTCGCGGTGATCAACAACCTGGCGCATGTCCTCTCGGATCTGGGGCGTAATGAGGAGGCGCTGGCCCTTGTCACACAGGCGGTAGCAGCCGAAGGCAGTCCCTTCGCGGCGGCGCTGCGCGAGACACGGGCGATGATTCTGCAACGCCTGGGCCGCGCGCGATAGTCCGGCCTGCCAATGTGCGGTATCGCACCGACGGCCTTCTTTCTGCGAACTACGCTTATAGCCTGATAGTTCGCTGTTCAATGAATTCCTGACATGGAGAAACAACATGAAACTCGTTGTCCTGAAAACAAAATGTGCAATGGCGCTGTTTATTGCCGCAATCTTCGCGGTGGGCCCGGTCATGGCCGACAAGGGAGACAAGGGCGACAAGGGCGGCAAGGGCGGCAAGAAGGATCGCGGCGATCAGCGCGACGAGCGAAAGGATGACCGGAAGGATGACGGCCGTAAGTCAAAGCACGACAACGACCGCCATTCCGACAGTGACAGGCGCCACTTCCAGCCGCAGCAGCACGTGGTGGTACGCGAGTACTACACCACGCATTACCACGGGCGCAACTGCCCGCCGGGCCTGGCGAAGAAAAACAATGGCTGCATGCCGCCGGGCCAGGCGAAAAAATGGAAGGTCGGTTATCCGCTTCCGCGCGAGGTGGTCTATTACTCGGTGCCGGCACCGCTGGTGGTCCAGATCGGTCCGCCTCCCTCGGGTCATCGTTACGTGCGTGTTGCCGGCGACATCCTGATGATCGCAATCGGGACCGGATTGGTGGTCGATGCGATCGCCGATCTGGGTGCGATGTAGGCTTCGCGTCGCGCCGCCGCGCGCATGATTCGGTAGCGCTATTTCTTGGGTGCCTGCTGCGGCGTCGAGTCGAACAGGCCTTCGGCCCAACCGCCGACCTTCGCGCCGACCTTCGCGCCGACCGAGGTACCGAAACCGGGGCCCATGACGGCAGTCCCGAGTGCCGCGCCGGCGATGGTTCCGCCTGTCGGGTAGAGCAATGGCGAGGCGACCGTTCCGGCGACGTCGAGCGGTACATTGGCGCCGACGCCGGCCAGCTTGACCTGCGCATTGATGCGTCCCGACAGCGCCTTTTGTGGCGTGATGCTGACCTTGCCGTCGGCGGCCAGCACACCCGAGGCGATCCGGAGCTGGGTGAAGTGGCGGCTGCCTTGCGCGACGACGAGATGCCCCGACAAGTGTTCGAAACGCGTTTCGCCACCGCTCGTTCCTTGCTTGATCCGAAGAGTGGCGGCTTTCTGGATGTCGACACCGTGCAGCACGCCGTCCCGCACCTTGAAATCGGTTTCCAGGCGCAAGGCTTTCGCCAGGTGGTCGGCGGTCGCCGCCGTAGCGGTGAAAGCCGGCTTGGCACTGAGCTTGCCGCTGACGTGGGTGCCCGGCGCCAGGATGGAGGCGACTTGCCGCAACTCCAGTTCGCTGATGTCGAGCTTGCCGTCGATGCGCAGGTGTTTTTGCCAGCCGATGGATATCTTGCCAAGCACTTTTCCGCCGTAAAGCCGGGCGCTCACCTCGTCGAGGCGGGCATCCTTCTGCGTGGCCACGCCCTTGATGTGCAACTCGTCGAACACCAGCGCCGGTCCGGCCGGCATGGTCCATGCGGTTGCGCTGACATCGATCAGGTAGCCGGACTTGCCGGGTTTGATCAGCGCCTTGAGCTTGTCGTCCCGGGTGGTGATCGATGCTTCTTCGGGTTCGCCCTTGCTGTCCAGGCGGACCCCCACGTCGAACGGGCCGAAGTCGGTCTTTTCGAGCCTGACCACGACGTTTTCGAGACGGATGTTGTCGATCCGGACTGGCGGTGGCTGCGACGGTTTGGTGGTATCGGACCTGGCCCACGCCGCAATCATGTCGATCGCCTTCCGCGTCACGACCGGGGAATCGATCTCGATGCTGCTGATGACCCGGGTCGATCGCAGCAGCGAGAAAAGGTCGGGGGTCACCGACACCATTCCCAGCTTGAGGTCATCGCTTTTGCCAATCGTGATGTCGCTGATCGTCAGATGCGGCAAAGGCAACGCCGCGAACCTTATGTTCCTGATCGACACAGGCTGCTTGAGCCTGGTCGAGACAGCTTCTTCAATTCGCGGAATGTAGTCGTCGAGCGAGATGAAAAGCGGCAATGCCGCGGCGAGTGCGACCAGCACCGCGAGTGCGAGCAGTATGCGTTTCGGCCAGCTCATGTCGATTTCCAACGCCGGGAATCATCCTCCGCGAGGGGCCGACCATTATCGCAGTAGCCGGTCCTTGCGCGTGAAGCAGCCACCACTGATACGTCGACGCGCCGGTTCGGGAACGAATGGTTCCCGGAACCCGCGGGCGTCGATCGTACTTACTGCTTGCCTTTGACAACCATGTCGTTCTTGACGGATTTCACGCCCTTGACACCCTGGGCGAGTTTGACCGCCTTGTCGATATCGGCGCGGGATTTGACGAAGCCGGTCAACTGGACGATGCCCTTGTAGGTTTCGACATTTACTTCAGTCGCCTTGACCGATGCGTCTTCGAATATGGCGGCCTTGACCTTGGTGGTGATGACGGCGTCGTCCACATACTCTCCGGCGGATTCCTTCTTGCTGGCCGCAGCTTTGGACGTGTCCTCCGCAGCCATCGCATTGGCGCCGAAGGCGAGGGCAATCGCAGCGGCGATTGTGGTGATGGTGAGTCGTTTCATGAGGTTTCCTTTACGGGTTTTGTGGCAATAAAGTTTGACGGGACACGTTCAT
>JANMTA010000248.1:0-1761 GCA_031389965.1 Betaproteobacteria bacterium | reverse complement strand
GTATTCGCCGTAAAGGGCGAGACGCTGGTCGACTACTGGGATTACACCCATCGCATTTTCGAATGGCCGGACAACGGCTACAGCAACATGATCCTCGACGACGGCGGCGACGCCACGCTGCTGCTGCACCTGGGTAGCAAGGCCGAGAAGGATATCGCCGCGCTGTCAGCGCCGACTTCTGAAGAAGAGCGCATCCTCTTCGCTGCGATCAAGGCCAAGCTGGCGCTTGAGCCGACCTGGTACTCGACGCGCCTGGCCAAGATCAAGGGCGTCACCGAGGAGACCACCACCGGCGTGCATCGCCTGTACCAGATGCACGAGCGCGGCGACCTGAAGATCCCGGCGATCAACGTCAATGACTCGGTCACCAAATCCAAGTTCGACAACCTCTACGGCTGCCGCGAGTCGCTGGTCGATGGCATCAAGCGCGCCACCGACGTCATGATCGCCGGCAAGGTGGCCCTGATCGCCGGTTACGGCGACGTCGGCAAGGGCTCGGCACAGGCCATGCGCGCGCTGTCGGCCCAGGTCTGGGTCACCGAAATCGATCCGATCTGCGCGCTGCAGGCGGCGATGGAAGGCTACCGCGTGGTGACTATGGAATATGCCGCCGACAAGGCCGACATTTTCGTCACCTGCACCGGCAACTTCCACGTCATCACCCACGACCACATGGCGAAGATGAAGGACCAGGCCATCGTCTGCAACATCGGCCACTTCGACAACGAGATCGACGTCGCCTCGGTCGAGAAGTACCAGTGGGAAGAAATCAAGCCACAGGTCGACCACATCATTTTCCCCTCAGGCCGCCGCTTCATCCTGCTGGCCAAGGGCCGCCTGGTGAATCTGGGCTGCGGCACGGGCCACCCGAGCTACGTCATGAGCTCAAGCTTCGCCAACCAGACCATTGCGCAGATCGAGCTGTTCTCGCGCAATGCCGACTACCCGGTGGGCGTCTACACGCTGCCCAAGCATCTCGACGAAAAAGTGGCGCGCCTGCAACTCAAGAAGCTGAATGCGCAATTGTCGGAGCTCACCGATCAGCAGGCCGCCTACATCGGCGTGCCCAAGACCGGGCCGTACAAGACCGACCAGTACCGCTACTGAGCCGCTACTGAACCGCCGAACCGTCCCAAGGAGACCGCATGCGTCTGCTGGCCCTCTGGCTGATCAATGCAGGAGCGCTGCTGGCCCTGCCCTGGCTGCTGCCCTCGATACACATCGCTGGTTTTGCCACGGCATTGGGGGTGGCGGTGGTGCTGGGCCTGATCAACGCCGTGATCCGACCCGTGCTGCTGCTGTTGACCCTGCCCGTCACGCTGCTGACGCTGGGGCTGTTCATCTTCGTCATCAACGGCCTGATGTTCCTGCTGGCGGCGTGGCTGCTCGAGGGCTTCGTGGTGGACGGCATCTGGGCCGGGGTACTCGGCTCGACAATCTACAGCGTGATCTCATGGTTGCTGACGAAGTTGCTGCTGAGTTCGCCGAAGTCCTGAGCGCAGCGTGAATCCATATCCAGGAATCCAGCATGAGTCTTGAACTATCCATCGAGTTTTTCCCGCCGCAGACCAGCGAGGGCATGGAAAAACTGCGCGCGACGCGAACCCGGCTGGCGGTGCTGAAGCCCGAGTTCTTTTCGGTCACCTATGGCGCCGGCGGATCGACCCGAGAACGCACGCTGGAGACGGTGATGGAAATCGCCGCCGAAGGCCACGGCGCGGCGCCCCACCTGTCCTGCATCGGTTCTACGCGCGAAGGCAT
>JANMTA010000229.1:0-1668 GCA_031389965.1 Betaproteobacteria bacterium | reverse complement strand
TCGCCGGCGACGCAGGCGCTGCTGGTGCCGCTGGTCCTCGCCGCCAGCGAAGCCGAGATGGCAACGGCCGAGGAACAGGCCGCAGCGCTTGCCGCACTCGGCTTCGCCGTCGCTGCCGCCGGACCGCGCGAACTTGCCGTGCGTTCCCTGCCGGCGCTGCTGGCGGGCGGCAACGCCGCCGACCTGGTGCGCTCGCTGCTGAAGGACCTCGCCGAACATCCCGCCAGCCGCGTGGTCGAAACCCGGCGCAACGAACTGCTGGCGACCATGGCCTGCCACGGCGCGGTGCGCGCCCACCGCGCGCTGGGCCTGACCGAAATGAACGCCCTGCTGCGCCAGATGGAAGAAACCGAACGCGCCGACCAGTGCAACCACGGCCGGCCGACCTGGATTCAGTTGTCGATGACAGAACTCGACAAGTTGTTCATGCGCGGTCGGTGATGCAGCAGCCCCCGGCAATACTCCTGATTGGTCCGACGGCCAGCGGCAAGACGGCACTGGCTTTCGAACTGGCGACGCGCTTTCCATGCGACATCGTCAGCATCGATTCGGCGCAGGTGTTCCGCAACATGAACGTCGGCACCGCCAAACCCGACGCGGCGACGCTGGCGCGCTTTCCGCACCGGCTGATCAACCTGATCACGCCGGAAGAACGCTACTCGGCGGCGGCTTTCCGCAGCGATGCGCTGCGCGAGATGGCGGCGATCACCGCGACCGGTCGCATTCCGCTCTTGGTGGGCGGCACCATGTTGTACGTGAAAGCGCTGCGCGAAGGACTCGCCGACTTGCCGCAGGCCGACGCGTCCCTGCGCGCCGAGATCGATGCCGAGGCCGTCGCGCGCGGCTGGCCGGCCCTGCATGCCGAGCTGGCGCGGCTCGACCCGGAAACCGCGGCGCGCCTGAAGCCCACCGATGCCCAGCGCATCCAGCGTGCCGTCGAGGTACTGCGCCTGTCCGGTCGCACGCTGGGCAGCTTTTTTGCCGAACAGCAGGCCGGCGCCCCGCCCTTCCGCATCCTGACGCTGGCGCTGGTCCCCGAAGATCGTGGCGCATTGCACCGGCGCATCGAACAACGCTTCGATGCGATGCTGAATGCCGGACTGGTCGAGGAAGTCCTCATGCTGCGCGAGAAATACCGGCTCGACGGCGGCCTGCCCTCGATGCGCTGCGTCGGCTACCGCCAGGTCTGGGACATGCTGGAGGGGACGTTGCCGCGCGCCGAACTGCGCGATCGCGGCGTGTTCGCCACGCGCCAATTCGCCAAACGGCAACTGACCTGGCTCAAAAGCATGGATGAGCTGCGGATCTTCGATCCCTTGGCAAGCGACCCCACCGCAGCCGTGCTGGCAGCAGGCGCGGCGCATCTCGGACAATAGTCGGCGCTGGCGACACGGCAGAATGTGCCGCGGCGGGCCTCAGACGACGATGGTCTGTGCCTGGCCTTCGCCGCGCGCCTTGATCAGGCCGATGTGATATACCTGCTCGCCCGCCGCGGCGAGCAGTTGCATCGCCGCGCCGGCGTCGGCCTCGGCGACGATCACCACCATGCCGATGCCGCAGTTGAAGACACGATGCATTTCGGCGTCGGCGACCTGGCCTTCCTTCTGCAGCCACTGGAACAGCGGCGGCAAGGGCCACTCGCTGCGCTCGATGACCGCCGTCAGATGC
>JANMTA010000224.1:0-1598 GCA_031389965.1 Betaproteobacteria bacterium | reverse complement strand
ACCAAGCCGCTGCCCAGAGTTCCGGCCGCATAGAATGCGGCTGCCACAAGCCATGCAGCAAGCTGCTTAGTACGCATGAATCCCATTCCCCGCTAAACGTTACTTTTTGTTGCCGATTCATTCATGAACCGGCTGCACCGGCAATCCCGCCAAGGGATACCGTCCCCGCGTCCCGCAGGGACATAAAAACCGCCGGGGCCTGCTGAACAGGCCCCGGCGGCTTGGTAGCGCGGATTATTGCGCGAGGATCCACTGCGCCAGATTCTTCTGCTCTTTCAGGTCCTTGGTTTCGATGATCTTGTGATCTTCCTCAGTGCCGTCCTCGAGTTTGACCTTGTAACCCTTGGTCATGTTATCGATGGCCTTTTGTTCGCCTTCGGGCTTGCCCTTGTACTTGGCGGCGATCTTCTTGTAGGAGGGACCCTTCTCGGTCTTGTCGATGGCATGACACTTGAAGCAGTCGTTCTTCTTGGCCAGCGCCTGGGCGGCGGCATCAACGGCAGCATGCACCGGAGTCAATCCGGCGAGCGCGAGGAAAACTGATCCAGTCAGCAGCTGGAAAGCTTTGACTTTCATGAGGACACTCCAGTAAATATTTGAGAAAACTTCTGGGCGCGAAGCGTGCTACAAAAACACATCCCGCACTTGATTACTCAGGGGTCGCTTGAATGGTCGACACAGCATTTCGATTTCATCAGGGTTTTGAGCCCATTTTTGTCGCCTCATTTGGCGACTACTGAGTAACGTCAATGAGCGTGAAAAAGAATGCCACTCAAGGCAAGGAACGTCAGTTTCAGGGCTTTTCCGGCTTGACCGCGCGGTGGAAGCCGATCATGCCGTGGAACACCGTATCCACGCTGACCTGCACGTAGCCCAGTTCGCGCAGCACGATCGACAGTTCCTCGGCGGTGTAGAACAGGTCCAGCGCGTCGATGAAATACTGCTTGAACCGGGTCGCCGCGGGGCTGCTGCCGACGATCAGGCTGGTGAAGTTGAGGCAGGTCTTGAGATAGGCGTAGTAGAGGTTCTTCACGATCACATTGCGCGGACGCAGCATGTCCGAATGGTGAAAATGGCCGCCGGGCTTGAGCACGCGCAGGATCTCGGTGAACACCTCGCGCACCCGCAGATGGCGCGAGGCGAATTGCAGCGTGACGACGTCGAAATGCTTGTCCGGGAAAGGCAGCGTGTGCACGTCGCCGATGGTGCTCTTGATCTGGAAGCCCAGAGCAGCGGCATTTTGCGCCCCCACCGTCTGCATCTCGGCGCTGCGGTCCATGGCATGCACGTCCAGCGTCGGTTCGCGCTTGAGCAGAGCGATGCCGATGGCGTTGGTGCCGGCGCAGACGTCGAGCACCTTCTGCTGCGGCCTGATATCCACCGTCTGCATGAAGCGCTTGAGAAAGGTACTCCACAGCCCCAGCGCGGCGATTTCATTGGCGCGATCGTAATAGCGTGCGATGTCGGCAAAGGCATCGTTCAGATCGTTATTCCAGAGTTCGCCGAAGCGCTGCTCGCGTACCGCCTCGCGCGAGGCCAGTGGGGGAGGTGCCATTTTCAATTTCTCCAGCATGAGGGTAAAACATTGCAGAAGGCAG
>JANMTA010000207.1:0-5236 GCA_031389965.1 Betaproteobacteria bacterium | reverse complement strand
ATAAGGAACAAAGCCCTGGATGACCTCGGCGGCCGCGACGATTTCCACCAGCATGGCCGGCCGGCGCTTGGACGACAGTGTGGTGGCCATCAGGATGACGGCATCAACGTCCGGGACGGGTTGTCTTTTCATAGCGGCAGGATACGCCAAGAGCCTCGGCTGCGAACGTGAGTGTGGTCACGTGATTTGATGGTGCGATGTTCGTGTTCGGTGATGGTCGTATTTGGGGTATGGCGAAAGCGCAACGCCGGCAAATAGAGCCGGCGTTGTCGATGATGGAACTGCTGAGGGTGTAGTCAGAACGGCGCGTCGTCGGGCGTGTTGGTCGGAGGGGAACGGCTATTGGCGCGCTGCTGCTGCGAGTAGAAACGGCAAATCTGTTCGCCGTAATGGCTATCGAAGCGATCGACGAGTTCGCACAGGAAGTTGTAGATCATGACGGCGGTGGCGTCATCGAGCCCGGGCAAATGGAGCGTGACCGTAACGCGATCGGGTTTGGTACGCATGGCCGAGGGCGTTGTCATCGGCTCGCCCCCGCGCGGCGAGAGGGCGCGCGATCCGATGGAGCAAAGACCTCCAGATACAGCTTCTCATCGAGCAGCGGCAACTCACGCTGCGCCGCCACCGCCAGAAGTTCGGCGGCCAAGGTGGTCAGGATGCGGTAATTGCCGGCGGCGTGATCGCACAAGGTATGGCGCAGCGACGGCGTCATCAGGCTCGCATTGCCGGCCTCGGCCAGCACATGATCGAGACAGGCCAGCAGTTCCTCGGGCGAGGCATGCTCCGTTGCGAGGCGAGTACGAATGCGGCTGCCCAGGGGCAGCAACTCCTCGCGCCGGAGTTTCTCGATCAAACGCGCATCGCCGGCCAGCACCACGCACAAGAGGGGTTGCGAATCGAACCGGGCGCTGGCCAGGAGGCGCAACTCCGAGAGCGTCGCGGGGGCCATCTCCTGCGCCTCATCGACCAGCAGCACCGGCCGGCGGCGTGCCGTCTCCAGGTGAGCGAACCATGTCTCGCGCAAGGACTTGAACCCGCCCCAGCGGTTATGGGGTTTGAGCGGCACGGCGAAGATATCGCCCAACTCGCGATAGAAATCCACCAGCGAACTCTGCGGATGGGTGATCACGCCAACGGTGATATCGGGCAATCGGGACAGTCGCTGGGCCAAGCGGCGCCCGTCGGGACAAAAAGAAAAGTTGCCAGCGCGAGAAAGAGTCGGAACATGCTGCCGCCTGCTGGAAGGGAGGCCGATTATACGCGCTTCAATCCTTTTTCGCCGCGTCGACGGTTGTGTCAGCCGCCGCTGCGGATGCCTTGTCGGTAACTGCGTCCGACGCCGGCGGAAACTGCCGATCCAGCCAATTGAGTACCTCCCGGGCCTGGGCAACGCCATTGCCTTCGGCCTGGATCAGCAAGGCGCGTGCTCTTGCAGGATCCTTTTTATCACCGACACCAACGGCCCATAGCCTGCCGGCATTGAACTGGGCCGAGGCCAAGCCGCGCTCCGCTGCCAGGTCGTACCAGCGCAGAGCTTCGGCCAGATTCGGGGTGGTGCCGCGGCCCATTTCGTGGATCTCGCCCAGATTGTTCTGTGCGTCGGCATCCCCCTGCTCGGCGGCCAGTTTGTAAAGGCGGGCGGCCCTGGGCAGATCGGCCGGCCCTCCCTGGTCGCTCGCCAGCAGGTAGGCGAGCAGCGTCTGCGAACGCGGCCGGCCCTGGCTGGCAGATTGCGCCAGCCAGGAACGGGCACAGACATGATCTTTTTCTGTCGCACCGAACTCCCCCAGACAGCGACGCCCCATCCATTCCCGCGCAGCCGCGTGCCCTCGCCCGGCAGCACGTTCGACTTGCACCCGGGCCTTGTCGGGCGATGGCTTCATCAGACATTGGGCGGCATGCCAACCGGCGGATGCAAATTGCTCGGCGGCGATGAGAAACTCGGCGCAGGCTTTGTTCGCATCCTTTTCGAGCAGCAAGCCGCGCTCAAGAAGAAAGCCCGTGGCCTGGCGAGCCCGCAAATCGCCGTTCTGCGCCATTTTCTGCACCCGCCAACCGGTGTCATGCAGATCCGTGACCAGTTTCCGCGTGAGTTGGTTGACTCTCCCGACATCGCCTACCGACTCCGCACGCAACAATGCATCGATGAGAACCACCGCTGTGCGGGCCAGGCGTTCTCTTGCATGGCTATCGGCGGGATTTTCAGTCACAGCCCTGCGTGCGGCGCTTACTTCCGCATCCAGATTGCTTTCGTCGATGGAAACCTGATCGGCTGCGGGCGTAACCGTTGCGGGACGGGCCGGCTGTTCCGCTTTTGGCAAGGGTTTGGCTTTCGCCTGGGGTTTGGCCGCCGTCGCCTGAGGCTTTGCGGCTGTCGTCTTGGGTTTGGCCTTCGCCTTGGGCTTGGTCTTCGCCTTGGGCTTGGTCTTCGCCATTGCCGTGGCTTTGGCTTTGGCTTTGGCGCTTGCCTCGGCCGCAGGCTTGCTCGACTCTGCGGCGCGCGCCGGCGCAAAGGCCAGCCAGATCATCAACAGGACGCAAATCGACTTCCAGGACGACGTCATGCGAGGCCGGAACTGGATCGGGTGGCCAGAGGCGGGATCAGCCGGCGGGCAATCGCCTGCAGCCCTTTCGGGTTCTTCAAGCCGACAACATAGGCGCCCCAGAGCCCGAGAAATGTCACGAACATCGCGACTTCAAGCACACCATTGCGCTCGGCGGCGATGCCGATCACCCCGTACAGTAGTGAAAAACCGGCCATGATCGCGACCACCTGATTCACCGAATAGCCTGCCTTGAGCAGAACATGGTGCATGTGCTGCTGCTCGGCATGGAACGGGCTCTTTCCTTGATGCAGCCGCAGCAGCATGACGCTGCCCATGTCGAGCAGAGGTACCGCCAGAATCCATACTGCCGTAATCGGCTGGATGGCTGAATCCGGCGAACCGGCCAATTTGACGGAATACCAAGCGAGCAACATGCCAATCACCATGCCGCCGGTATCCCCCATGAAGACCAGAGCCTTGGAACGTCCGCGCAGCCTGATGTTGAGCGCAAAAAAGCCGAGGATCACCCCGGCGAACAGCAGCAGTTCGAACAGCAGGCCCGGCGTGTTCGCCATCATTGCGAGATATGCCATGAGCAAAACAGGAGCCAGGGAAACGCTGCCGGAAAGACCATCAAGGCCGTCGATCATGTTGATCGCATTCATGACCCCTATCAAAGAGATCGCCGTCACCAGCATCGACCACTTGCCGAGTTCCACGACGCCCAAGCCCGCAAGATCTCCCATATGGGTGACCCAGACCGATGTGCCGGACACAATCACTGCAGCGCCTATGGCTTGCGCGACGAACTTCGCATGATGGCTCAGTTCGTGCGCGTCGTCAGCGATGCCAATGGCGGTCACCAGCAACAATGCGAAAAACACGCTCCAGCTCTGGAATGGGACCTGGCCGACCACGGCCTGCAGCGTCAATAACGTCAAGACCATGGCCAAGCCACCCACCAGCGGCGTCGGATGGTCATGCACCTTGCGGTGCCCCGGATGATCGATCAGACCCCAGCGCGGCGCAAAAATCATCAATCCTATGGTCAGGCACTCCGCAACCACCGGAGCCAGAACAACCGCAAGCCACTCTCCTCCTGCCACGAAATCAAGCATGCCGTCCCTTTTCAGGCCTGACCGCCCTTGCCTGCGGCGGATACGACCATAGATATGAAAATCAGCTACTGCTTACATTTTATCCCTTGATTTACCAAGGGTATCGTCGCAAAAAGAGGCAGAAAAAAGGGTTTCGGTCTTTCGACGGAAACCCTGGGTATCAAATGGTCGGGGTGGAGGGATTCGAACTCTCGACATCTTGCTCCCAAAGCAAGCGCGCTACCGGGCTGCGCCACACCCCGAACTGGACGATTTTACCGAACCCGACCGGTAGCGGTCAATCACCTGCCGAAAAAACCGTGTCTAAAAACCTTGACTTGCAGTCGTCTCCCGTTTCGTTTATAAAGCCGGTTCTCCGAAAATACGGACTCTTTGCAATGGCTGAAGATCTGCTGCACAAAAAGCAATTCCCGCCCTACACCCCGAAGAAGGGTGAGGAGTACATGAGCACGAAGCAACTCGCTCACTTTCGTGCCATTCTGGCTTCCCTCAAGGACGAATTGAGCGAGGACATCGAGCGCACGGTGCACACCATGCAGGATGAAGCCACCGTGTTCGCCGACCCGAATGACCGCGCCAGCCAGGAGTCCGACATCGCGCTCGAACTGCGCAATCGCGACCGCGAGCGCAAACTGATCAAGAAAATCGACGAATCGATTGCCCGCATCGAGGATGGCGAATACGGCTATTGCGATTCCTGCGGCGTCGAGATCGGCCTGAAGCGTCTTGAAGCCCGCCCTACCGCGACGCTGTGCATCGATTGCAAAACTCTTGAAGAGCACCGCGAAAAGCAGGTCGGCAAGTAAACAGCGCACTACCCATCCGGGAACACCGGGCAATAAAAAAGGACGCCGCGGCGTCCTTTTTTATTTCCCGCAATCAGCAGATTATTCGACGACTGGAGCCGGTACCGCGGCTTCTGCGGCAATCGCCTTCATCGACAGCCTGACGCGGCCCTTGTCGTCGGTCTCGATGACCTTGACCTTCACGACCTGGCCTTCCTTGAGGTAGTCGGCAACCGCATTCACGCGCTCGCTGGCGATCTGCGAAATATGCAGCAGGCCGTCCTTGCCCGGCAACAGGCTGACGATGGCGCCGAAATCGAGCAGGCGCAGCACCGTGCCTTCGTAGATACGACCGACTTCAACTTCGGCGGTGATGTCTTCGATGCGCTTCTTGGCCACCTGCGCCGCATCGGCATTCACCGACGAAATGGTGATCGAACCGTCGTCCTCGATATCGATCACGCAACCGGTTTCTTCGGTCAGCGCACGGATCACGGCGCCACCCTTGCCGATCACGTCGCGGATCTTTTCCGGGTTGATCTTGATATGGATCATGCGCGGGGCGAAGGTGGACACTTCCTCGCGATGACCGGTCATGGAACCCTTCATCTGTTCCAGGATGTGCAGTCGCGCCTCCTTGGCCTGGGCCAGTGCCACCTGCATGATTTCCTTGGTGATGCCCTGGATCTTGATGTCCATCTGCAGCGCGGTGATCCCGTCTTCGGTACCCGCCACCTTGAAGTCCATGTCGCCCAGATGGTCCTCGTCGCCGAGGATGTCGGTCAGC
>JANMTA010000187.1:0-17945 GCA_031389965.1 Betaproteobacteria bacterium | reverse complement strand
CCGGCGCCGCGGTTTCGATCACCGCCTCGACCAGGGTGTTCCACTGTCCGCAACCGGGACACTGGCCCTGCCATTTGGGCGAACTGGCGCCGCACTCGGTGCAGCTGTACTGCGTTTTCGCCTTGGCCATTAGTTGACTTCGATCAGCGGCACGCGCGGCGCCAGGGCACAGAACATTTCATACGAAACGGTGCCGGCCGCAGCGGCGACTTCATCCGCTGCCAGGTACATGTTTCCCTCGCCGCCCCACAAGGTCACCGTCTCGCCAACGCCGACTTTTGCCGGCAAGTCGCTGAGGTCGATGCAGATCTTGTCCATCGAGACGCGGCCCAGGGTAATCGTGCGCTGTCCGGCCACCTGCACCGGCGTGCCAGTCGGCGCATGGCGCGGGTAGCCATCGGCATAGCCGCAGGCGACCACGCCGATGCGCATCGGACGTTCAGCGACAAAGCTGCTGCCGTAGCCGACGGTGTCGCCCGGCATGAGTTCGCGCACCGCGATCAGTTCGCTTTCCAGTGTCATCACCGGTTGCAATCCAAGCTCGGCCGCACTTTGCGTGGCGGGGAACGGCGATGAACCGTAAAGCATGATGCCGGGGCGCACCCAGTCGCCGACAGATTCGGGGAAGCGCAGCAGCGCCGCCGAATTCGCCAGCGACACCGGCAGGGCGCGGCCGTTTGTCATGGCGCGGAAGCGCTGCAGTTGCTGCTCGATGCCTTGCACTTCGTCGGCATTGGCGAAATGGGTCATCAGCGTGACGGACTCGAGGCAGTCTGACATGACCAGGCGATCCAGTGCCGCGTTGAATTCCTCCCGATCGAAACCGAGCCGGTTCATGCCCGTGTTGAGCTTCAGGTACACCGGCTGACGCCGCGGCAGGCAGGCATCGATCAGCGCATCGACCTGCCACATCGCATGCAGCACCGGCGTCAATTCCAGTTCGGCGAACAAGGGCAGGTCGTCGGCCTGATAGGGGCCTTCCAGCATCAATATCGGATGGGCCATGCCGGCATCGCGCAGGGCCATGGCGCCTTCGAGCTCAACCAGCGCAAAGCCGTCGGTGGATTCACTCAAGGCCTGTGCCGCCGCCAGCAGGCCATGCCCGTAGGCATCGGCCTTGACTACACTCCAGACACGGGCTGCACCGGTATGACGCCTGACGACATTGTGATTGTGGCGCAGCGCCGACCAGTCGAGCCGCGCGCGTATCGGTCGCGACATGGGCCGCCCTAGGGCTTCTTTGTCGGGATCAGGGAACGCAACCGCGCGGCAGCGAATTCGACGAAAGTCGCGACCAGTCGCGAACGGAATTTTTCCTTGGGATAGACCATGGACAAGGTGCGGATCAGGCGCGGCTTCAGCGGTATCGCGACGATGTCGCCCAGGCGCTGCTCCCTTGTCACCGACGCCCGTGATGCGATGGCGAAACCCAGACCGGTTTCGACCACGCCATTGAGGGCAATCGGGCTGCCAAGTTCCATCACCACCTTCATCTGATCGAGCGAGATCCCGACGCTGCGCAGATAGTTTTCGGTAAATTCGCGTGTTCCCGAACCCGGCTCACGCGAAATGAAGGCATGCTCCAGCAGTTTCTGCGGGGTCAGTTCCTTGTGTCGTGCCAGCGGAAAACGTGGATGGCAGATCACCACCAGTTCGTCGTCGCAGCACACCTCGCACTCCAGAGTGGGTTCATGCGAGAGCGATTCGATGAAGCCGATGTCGATGGTATGTTCCATGACCCGATGCTCGATGGCTTCGGAATTGCCCACCATCAGGCGCGAGCGCACATTCGGATAGCTCGACTTGAATTCGCCGAGGATGCCGGGCAGCATGAATTCCGCGATGGTGGTCGATGCCCCCACGATCAGTGAACCGCCGATCTCGCCGGTCAATTCGGAGAGCCGCACGTCCATCTCGGACGACAGGCCCAGGATTTTCTCGGCATAGCCGAACACCACCTCGCCGGCCGGCGTCAGCGCAATGCGCCCGTGACCGCGATCGAAAAGCCGCGTATTGAAGTGCTCTTCGAGTTGCTTGATCTGAAAAGTCACGGCAGGTTGCGTCATGAACAAGACGTCTGCCGCCTTGGTGAACGACAGTTGTTTGGCAACCGCATGAAAAACCTGCAGGCGGCGATCAGCCATTTCTGAAACCTCCGAATATAAGAACTTCCGTAACACGGGTATTCAATCACAAATCACTCGCCATGAGCGCAATTTATGGCCCCTGAGTTTACGAGGGGGCCGGTATCCCCTTGCGGGGTTTGGCTCCGGAGTTTACGGAGGAGCCGGTATCCCCCTGCGGGATATGGCTCCGGAGTTTGCGCAAGGACCGGCATCTCCGCTCAGAATCACCGATGCTGCGCCGCCGCATCCCGGTTGCGGCACACCTTTCATGATATAAACGCGCAGAGCAAAACACGGCCGAAGCACCGGTCCCAAAGCCAATTGCCGCGCCCAAAGCGGCCCGCGTCGCGACTGAATGAACAAAGGTTTTTACATCATCATGGCGGCGCAGTTTTTTTCCGCGCTGGCCGACAATGCCCTGCTGATCGCTGCCATCGCCATCCTGCGCGACATGCGGGCGCCGGCGGAGTACGAACCGCTGCTGAAAACCTTCTTCACGGTGTCCTACGTGGCGCTGGCGGCCTTCGTCGGCGCCTTTGCCGACTCCATGCCGAAATGGCGGGTCATGTTCATCAGCAACGGCATCAAGATCTTCGGCTGCAGCCTGATGTTCTTCGACCTGCATCCGCTGCTGGCCTATGCCGTGGTCGGGCTCGGTGCCGCCGCCTATTCACCGGCCAAGTACGGCATCCTCACCGAATACCTGCCGCACCGGCTGCTGGTCGTTGCCAATGGCTGGATCGAGGGCCTCACGGTCGGCGCGATCATCCTCGGCGTGGTGCTGGGTGGCGCCCTGATCCGGCCCGAGATCGCCCACAGCCTGCTGTCGATGGATTTCCCGATGATCGAAACCGGCGTCGATTCCGTTGCCGAGATGACCCTGGTCATCATCGGTGCGCTCTACCTCGTCGCGGCCTTGTTCAATCTTTACATCCCGGATACCGGCGTCGACCACAAGCCGCTGAAGAAGAATCCGGTGTATCTGTTCCACGAGTTCAACCACTGCCTCAAGTTGTTGTGGCGCGACAAACTGGGTCAGATCTCGCTGGCCGTCACGACCCTGTTCTGGGGCGCCGGAGCAACGCTGCAATTCATCGTGCTGGAATGGGCCAAGGTGGCCTTGAATCTCGACTTGTCGAAGGCCAGCATGTTGCAGGGCGTGGTTGCCGTCGGCGTGGCCATCGGTGCGGTGCTCGCGGCGAGGATGATCACACTGCGCACATCGGTGCGCGTGATCCCGCTGGGCATTGCCATGGGCGTCGGCGTCATCGCCATGATCGCCGTGCGTGACATGTGGCTGGCAGTACCGCTGCTGGTGCTGGTGGGGATATTCTCAGGTTTCTTCGTGGTGCCGATGAACGCGCTGTTGCAGCATCGCGGCCACATCCTGATGGGTGCCGGGCATTCCATCGCGGTGCAGAACTTCAACGAGAATCTTTCGATTCTGATCATGACCACCACCTACTCCGTACTGCTCAGGGCTCAGCTGTCAATTTACTGGATCATCGTCCTGTTCGGCCTGTTCGTCGCCGGCACCATGTGGCTGGTCAAGCGCCAGCACGAGATCAACCAGCGTGAACGCGACGATGTCGCGCACCTGGACGACGCCGCCCACCACTGAAGGTTCTCCCTAACGCACGTCAGGTTCGAAGAAGACCCACTGTGCGTTGGGAAAGCGCTGCTGCATGCGCGCCTCGACGGCATTGATGGCTTCGACCATCTGCAGGCCGGTCTGCGTATCCATGCCGCGCATGCGCGCCTTGACGGCGATCACCACCTTGTCGCCCCAGGCCAGGGTGATGACATTCAATACCTGGTCGACTTCCGGCTGAGCCGCGACAAATGCCTCGATCTCCGCGCGCAAAACCGGCGCGGCGGATTCGCCGACGATCAGGCCCTTGACCTCGATCATCACGGCAATCGCAATCACCATCAGCACGAAGCCGATCGCCAGCGTGCCCAGCGCATCCCACAGGGGATTGCCGGTGACCACCGTGGCGGCGACCGCGACGAAGGCCAGCGCAAGGCCGAGCAGCGCGGCGATATCTTCTCCCGCGACCACCATCAACTCGGACTGACGGGTTTCGCGGAACCAGGCGAGGAAAGGCTGGCGTCCGGCGATCTTGCGGATTTCCCGCATCGCGCCCCACAGCGAAAAACCTTCCAGCACCACGGCGCCCGCCAGCACCGCCATGGCGATCAGGCCGTGCTGCAGCGGCTGCGGATGCAGCAATCGCTCGATGCCTTCATAGACTGAAAAAGCGCCGCCCATGAAGAACAGCAGCAGCGCCACGATCATCGACCAGAAGTAGGTGACGCGATGATGGCCCAGGGGAAAGTCGGCGCTGGCGGGACGGCGTGCCTGCTTCATGCCCAGCAGCAACAGCAGCTGGTTGGCGCAGTCGGCCGTGGAATGAATCGCCTCGGCCAGCATCGAGCCGGAACCGGTCCAGAACGCCGCCACATACTTCGCCACGGCAATGCCGAAGTTTGCCCCCAGCGCATAGTAAATGGCCCGCAGCGAGCCTTCGCTACCGTGCGACATCAGTCGCCCTTCCTCGACTTCATCGTTCGCCGCATGAAGCAAAGATCCTCCCAGGCCTTGGCCTTGTCCAGCAGGGTGCGCAGCAGGTAGGCCGGATGGTAGCTAACGATCAGCGGAATGCCGCGGTAGTCGTGCAGCTTCCCGCGCGCAGCGGCGATCTGGGTTTCCGCCTGCAGCAGCGTCTGCGCCGCCGGACGGCCCAGCGCGATAATCAGCTTCGGCTGAATCAATTCGATCTGTCGCTCCAGATACGGCCTGCAGGTCGCGGCCTCTTCAGGCGCGGGCGTACGATTTTCGGGCGGCCGGCATTTGACCGCATTGGCGATGTACACGTCCTCGCCACGTTTGAGGCCGATGGCCGCCAGCATGTTGTCGAGCAGCTTGCCGGCCTGGCCGACGAAGGGCTCGCCGCGCTGATCTTCTTCGGCACCCGGCCCCTCGCCGACAAACAGCCAGTCGGCATTGACGTCGCCGACACCGAGTACCGCCTGCTTGCGCGCCTCGCAAAGTCGGCAGGCACGGCAGGCAACAACGGCCGCGGCGAGTTCATCCCATGCCATCGCGGCGACAGGTGCGACAGATGCGACGGAGGCGACCTGCGCCGCCGCGGGTGGCGCGCGCAATTTCCAGACGGGCCCCAGGCCCATCTCGCGCAGTATCTGTTCGCGATCCGGCTTCATAAGTCACGCGCCATCACGATGGCATCCTCACGGCCTCCATGTGCCGGATAATAATCCCGGCGCCGCCCGATTTCGATAAACCCGTGATGCCGGTAGAAGCCCTGCCCGGCAAGGTTGCCGGGGCGGACTTCAAGCAACATGCGCGTCGCCGCGTGGATCCGGGCCTGAGCGAAAATATGGATCAGCAAGGCCGTACCGCGACCGCTGCGCTGCAATTCGGGCAGCACGCTGATGTTGAGCAGATGGGCTTCATCCAGCACCTGCATCAGGATCGCATAGCCGGTGATGCGCTCATTCTCCTGCGCCAGCCATGCGCCATGGCCGGCCGCCAGGGAATCGGCAAAGTTGCCTCGCGTCCAGGGAAAGGGATAGATGCGCGCTTCCGCCTCGGCCACGGCATCGAGGTCAGCGTCCGTCATGCCCGGGTAGTGGCGCACTATTTCGCGCCCCCGCGCGCCATCCGTTCGACGGTCGTCAAGGCCACTTTGTCGCGCACATAGATGGGTTGCGCGAGCGCAGCCGGTACCCCCTCGCCCCTGGCAATCGACTGCACGGCGAGACGCAGCACGGCGGCGGCGGTGGGAAATACATCGGCGCGCAGCCCGATGAGATCCGGCTTGCGTGCATAAAGCACCTGTCCGTAAGCGGCAAAGCCATCGCCCACACCCCAGCCGCCGGTAAAAGTCGGCGCTGGCACCACGGCGGGCGGCAGGCAAACCGGCGCCATGAGTTGCCTGACGGCATCCCCTTCGACACGATAGGCCGCGGCATACACCTCGTTCATGCGCGCATCGAGACAAGCCCAGACCTCGCGTTCGCCGGAAGCCAGCGCCAGCGCTTCCAGGGTCGATACCGGCAGCACCGGAAGATCGAGGCCCCAGGCCAGGCCCTGCGCCACCCCGCAGGCCAGGCGCAACCCGGTAAAGCCGCCGGGGCCCGCACCGAAGGCGATGCCATCGATCTGCGCCAGCGCGACACCAGCCTCTGCCAGCAACTCCTGTGCCCACGGCAAAAGATGCTCGGAGCCCCCGTTAGGAATTTCCCCGGCGCGTTCGATCAGTTCGCCATCCTGCCAAAGCGCAACGGACAGCCGCCGCGTTGCGGTCTCGAAAGCCAGCAGACGCATGGAAGATTCTGAGTCGCCAGCCGGTGCTTACTTGCGGCTGCCCAGAATGCCGCGCAGCGTCTCCTGGATATCGGCGGGAATCAATACCGTCTTGGCATTGTCCGACTTGGCCAGGTTGCCGATGGCATGGATGTATTTCTCGCCCAGCATATAACGCATCGGCGCGTCCTCGCTGCCGATGGCGGCACCCACGCGCCGGATCGCCTCGGCCGAGGCATCGGCCAGGGTGATTTGCGCTTCAGCCTGCAGGCGCGCCGCCTGCAGTTGCGCCTCGGCATTGAGGATGGTGGCCTGCTTGGTGCCCTCGGCCTTGGTCACCATGGCCTTGCGCTCGCGCTCGGCGGAGGCCTGGGCCTCCATGGCCTTTTGCATGGACTCGGATGGGTTGATGTCCTGGATCTCGACCGACTTCACCGTCAGGCCCCAGTCGATGGCTTCATCGGCGACACCTTCGCGCAGGCGCGCCTTGATCTTGTCGCGATTCGACAACGCTTCGTCGAGAGTCATGTCGCCGATGATCGAACGCAGGGTGGTCATGATCATGTTGCGAATCGCCTCGGAGAAATCCGTGACGCCGTACACCGCCTTGATCGGATCGGTGATCTTGATGAAGGCAATCGCATTGGTCAGGATCACCGCGTTGTCCTTGGTGATCACCTCCTGCTCCTGCACGTCGAGGATGATGTCCTTGGTCACCAGCTTGTAGCGCACCTGATCGAAGTAGGGAATGATGATGTTGAGACCCGGACGCAACGTGGCGTGGTACTTGCCGAGGCGCTCGACGATCCATTCCTCCCCCTGCGGGACGATGCGTACGCCCTTGGCAATCGTGACCGCAACAAAAACTAATAGTGCAACTACAAAGATCGCGAATTCGCCCATGACCTGCCCTTTCAATATTTGCCGACTTTCAATAGTTGTCCATCCACCGCCAACACCCTGACCCGCTCCCCGGCTGCAATCGCCTCATCGGCGAGGCAGGGCCAGACATCGGAACCCATCACCGGCTTCTGAAAACGCACCTCGCCGCGCGCCGATTCGACACCCAGCGGTTCCACCGCCCTGACCATGACGCCGATTTCGCCCAGCGCCTCGTCGGCCTGGCCGGAGCGTGTCTTGCTTCCATCCTTGCGCAAGACCTTGAACCAGAGCACGGTCATGGCCACAGAAGCCGCCGTCCATAGCAAGATCTGCGCACTGAAGGCCATGCCCGGAATGACCAGCAGCGCGACACCTACCAGCAGTGCGCCCAGGCCGAACCAGATGACAAAGAAGGAGGCAACAAAAAGTTCCAGCAGGCCCAGCCCGAGACCGATAACCATCCAATGCCACCAGGCAAGTTCCATATCCATCACGCCCCTTCCTCTGCTGCTTCGAGTGCCCCGGCAGGCACAAGACAGAATCAGCGGAATCCATCCGCCAAGCCCAGCTTGTCGGCCAGCAAGCGCGCATTTTATCGTCTTTGCCTGTATGCTTTTTCCCCGCTTGGGAGATAATTCAGCCCGCGTCGGCGAAAGGCGCGGTCAGGGCAGGAGCGATTCCGTACCGGATTCAGTCCTGTATCGCATTGTCACAATTTTCAAAAACCTTCATCCAGACGATGAATTGTTTGACACACTGCGTTACCATTCGCCTAGAATTAAACGCACCACTACCATCATCACTTCCACGAGGTCACACATGAACAAGTCTGAACTGATCGAAATCACCGCCAAAGAAGCCGATATCAGCAAGGCCGCTGCCGAGAAGGCACTCTCCGCTGTCATGGCCGCCATCGTCAAGGCCGTATCCAAGGGCGACAGCGTCACGCTGGTCGGCTTTGGCAGTTTCAAGCCTTCCAAACGCGCCGCGCGCGTCGGTCGCAACCCGCAGACCGGCAAGGAACTCAAGATCGCTGCCACCACCGTGCCGCGCTTCACGGCCGGCGCTACATTCAAAGCCGCCGTTGCCGGCAAGAAGGCCGCCAAGAAAAAGTAATCCCGGACGCCTCAGGTTTTGTCAGGCCCGCCATGTGCGGGCCTTTTTATTAGGTATCCCCCGCTGAGATTCAGCGAACCGGCGACGGAACTTTACCCGTGATTCGTGCGGCATATACTGATGTCGTCTGTCATCCGGCGCAACGCTGGCGGCTGGCCTCGAACAGGCAAACCGCCGTTGCCGCCGCCACATTGAGCGATTCGGTGCCGGCGGCGAGCGGAATCGTGGCCCGCAGCTTTGCCGCCGCCACGAGTTCCGCGCACAGGCCCGCGCCTTCGTTGCCCACCAGCCAGAGTATCGGTCCGCCGAGATCGAGTTCGTAGAGATTCGTGCCGCCATGAGCGACGGTCGCCACCGAAGTCGCAGGGCAGCCTGCCAAGGCTGCCGCCAGATCGACCTGTTCGCGGATGGCGAGGGAGAAATGCGCGCCCTGCCCGCCACGCAGCACGCGCGACGTCCACGCACCGGCGCAACCCGGGCCGAGCAGGACATTGCCGATACCTGCGGCGGCGGCAGTACGCAGGATGGCTCCGACATTGCCGGCATCCTGCACCGCGTCCAGCAGCACGGCATCCCCCGTTGGCCAACCCGCGGGTACCACCGGTATGTCGATCACGGCGGCAATCCCGGTCGGCGTAGTGACTCCGGACAACTCACGGAACAGGCTGTCGCGCAAAATCTGGCAATCAATTCCGGCGGCACCTTGCAGCAGAACCATAATTTCCGGGTTCTTCTGCCCGCTCTCGCTGACCAGCAACTGCTTGATGCCGATGCCGCGGCCGAAGCATGTCGCTACCAGATGGATACCATCCACCAGAGCGCGCCCATGACCGCGGGGATCGTCGGCCAATGCGCGCAAAGCCTTGAACTGCGGGTTCTCGCGCGAACTGATATGGCGCATATTGCTCACCCTGTTCCTTCGAGCAGGGCTCTTACCGGCGCAAAGCTCTTGCGATGGAAACTTGCCGGACCATGCAGCAACAGGGCAGCGCGGTGAATCGCCGTGTCATAGCCCTTGTGACGATCCAGCGCGTACTGCGGAAATG
The DNA here is from genome assembly GCA_031389965.1 of Betaproteobacteria bacterium. Classification (GTDB taxonomy): domain Bacteria; phylum Pseudomonadota; class Gammaproteobacteria; order Burkholderiales; family Rhodocyclaceae; genus Sulfuritalea. Next base: position 8,445 of record JANMTA010000187.1, on the reverse strand, counting down.
CCGCATGGATGCGCAGCATTTCGGCATCGCGCGCCGTCTTGGCGAGAATCGAGGCCGCCGAAATTGCCGGCTCGGTAGCATCGCCGCGAATGATGGCGCGTGCCGGCATCGCCAGCAAGGGGCAGCGGTTGCCATCGATCAGCGCCTCAGCCGGTTGCACGGCGAGAGCCTCAACCGCGCGGCGCATGGCGAGCAGCGTCGCCTGCAGAATATTGATGCGGTCGATTTCCTCGACCGACGCGGAAGCGATGCCAAAGGCCAGAGCCTTCTCGCGGATTTCCACGGCCAGCCGCTCGCGGCGGCGCGCGGAAAGTTTCTTCGAGTCGGCCAGTCCTTCGATGGTCCGCGCCGGATCGAGAATTACTGCTGCGGCATAGACCGGTCCGGCGAGAGGCCCACGCCCGGCTTCGTCAACGCCACAGACCAGGTGGATGTCCCCGCCGGGCCGTCCCAAGGGGACATCGGCCAAGCATACGGAAGCCGCGCAAGCGGCTGAACCTTCGTCACCCCCTCGCTCTGCGTACCCGGGATTCCGCTTCGCGGCGGGCATCCCGGAAAGGGGGGCGCAGGCAGGGTTTCGCAAAGCACTGCTTTGCGCCGCCGTAGCCGGGCCGCTGTGCAAAGCGGCCCGTGGAACGGGGGGGATTGACGCTTTCACGCTTTCTGCAGGTACGGGAGCACCGCATCCGCGGCCTTCTGCGCGGTATCCTGGCGCAACAGGCGATGGATGCCGTCGAAGACGCGGCCGATGGCGACGCGTACCTGACGGTCCACCAGCAGATTACCCAGCGCCTGGGCAAGGTTCTCGGGCGTCGCTTCGTCCTGCAAAAACTCGGGCACGACGAAGCGGCCGGCCAGAATATTGGGCAATCCGACCCAGGGCAGATAACCCATATGGCGCATCAGGCGCCAGGACCACGGCGACATCTTGTAGGCAATCACCATGGGCCGGCCGACCAGCGCGGTTTCAAGCGTGGCGGTGCCGCTGGCAACCAATGCCACATCACTGGCGGCAACAGCGTCCGCAGCATGGCCGAACATCAGCGTGAAAGGCAGTTCGTCGGCCTTGAGTTTCCACAGCGCGGTTTCAAACTGCAGCCGCGTCTCGCGCGACACCAACGGCACCAGGAACTGCAATTGCGGATGGCGTTCCAACAGAAGCCTGGCGGTTTCAATAAAGGTCTCCGCCATGAAATGCAGTTCGGCCTGGCGGCTGCCCGGCAGCAGCGCAATCACCGGCCGGTCGGCCGCCACCCCGAGACGTTCGCGCACCACGCCCTGGTCGATTTGCAGCGGAATCACATCGGCCAGCGGGTGTCCGACATAGCTGCACTTGACCCCGGTACCGCGGTAAAGCTCCGGTTCGAAAGGATACAGGGCAAGAATGTGGCTCACCGAGCGAACGATCTTGTGCATCCGGCTCCTGCGCCAGGCCCAGATCGACGGGCTCACGAAATGGATGGTGGCAATGCCGCCCGCCTTGAGGCGCTTTTCCAGCCACAGGTTGAAGTCGGATCCGTCGACGCCGATGAAGACATCCGGCTTGTCCTGCAGCAGGCGACGCAAGAGCTGGCGTCGCATGCTGCTGATGGTCCGATAGTGCCGCAGCACCTCGGCATAGCCGCGCACGGCCAGCGTCTCGGCCGGCCACAGCGAATCGAAACCCTCGCGCTGCATCCTCGGTCCGCCAATGCCGTAAAACTGCGCATCCGGCAGATGCTTCTGCAGTGCGCTGATGAGATGTGCGGCAAGCTGGTCGCTGGAGGCTTCCCCAGCAACCATGGCAATGCGTACCATCAGCGAATGATCCCGCGGCCGGGCGCGGCAAGAAAGCTGGTGAGCGTTGCAAGTTCAGGGACGGCCGCCAACTCGGTCTCGATCCCGGCACGCGCCTCGTCGAGTTTCAAGCCGCTCTTGTACAGCGTCTTGTAGGCGCGCTTCACCGCCGCCACGGCATCCGCTGAAAAGCCGCGCCGCTTGAGGCCTTCGCTGTTGATGCTGCGCGGTACGGCAGGATTGCCGGAGGCCATGACAAACGGCGGCAGATCCTGCAGGAGGACACTGCCGACTGCCGTGAAGCTGTGGGCGCCGATGCGCACGAACTGGTGCGCCCCCGTGAAGCCGCCGAGAATCGCCCAGTCGCCGACATGCACATGGCCGGCGAGCTGCGCATTGTTGGCAAAAATCGTCTGGTTGCCGACCTGGCAGTCATGCGCCAGATGGACATAGGCCATAATCCAGTTGTCATTGCCGAGGCGGGTGACGCCGGCATCCTGCACCGTGCCGCAGTTGAAGGTGCAGAACTCGCGAATGGTGTTGCGATCGCCGATTTCCAGTCGTGTCGGTTCCCCGGCGTACTTCTTGTCCTGCGCTTGCTCGCCGATCGAGCAGAACTGGAAAATTCGATTGTCGCAGCCGATCCGGGTGTGCCCGGATACCACGACGTGAGGACCGATGACCGTGTGATCGCCGATCTCGACATGCTCGCCGACTATCGAATAGGGGCCGACGACCACGCCACGGCCAAGCTGCGCCGCGGGATGGACAATGGCCGTCGGATGGATACTCATGAAGACGTGGGACGCATGGCGCACATCAGATCGGCCTCGGCCGCCACCTGGCCATCGACTTTCGCCGTCGCCGAGAATTTCCAGATGCCGCGCCTAGTGGTCAGGAGCCTGACATCGATCACCAATTGATCGCCGGGGCCGACCGGCTTCTTGAAGCGTGCGTTGTCGATGCCGACGAAGTAGTAAACCGACACGCCGTCAGGTTTGACGCCCATCGTCTTGAAGGAGAGAATCGCCGCCGTCTGTGCCATCGCCTCGACCACCAGAACACCCGGCATCACCGGATGATGCGGATAGTGACCTGGAAAGAAGGGCTCATTCATGCTGACATTCTTCAGCGCTGTAATCCTCTCGCCGGGAACCACTTCCAGTACCCGATCCACCAGCAGGATCGGATAGCGATGCGGCAGGTACTCCAGAATCTGATGGATATCCATGCGGGAATCGATTGCTCCGCTTGCCGCTGTTTCGCTCATGATTTCTTCTCCAATGCGGCGAGCCGCTTTTCCAGGGCACGGATTTTATCGGCCATCGCATCAAGGTGGCGCAGCCGCGAAAAATTTCTCAGCCAGTCGCCATGTTCGAGGAAAGGTACGCCGCCGCAGTAGGTGCCGGCGTTCGGGATCGATTTTGCCACCAGGGTTCCGGCTGTCACACTGACATCGTCGGCAATCTGCAGATGGCCGATGATCATCGCGGCGCCGCCCAGCGTACAGCGTGCCCCAATCACGGTACTGCCGGCGATCCCGACACAGCCTGCGATCGCCGTATGGGCGCCGATCTGCACGTTGTGGGCAATCTGAATCTGGTTGTCGAGCTTGACCCCATCGGCGATGACCGTGTCGCCCAGTGCGCCGCGATCTATCGTGGTGCCGGCTCCGATCTCGACATCGTCGCCGATCAGCACGCGCCCTACCTGAGGAATCTTGACCCAGGCACCGTCGGCTTCCCGGGCGAAACCGAAACCATCCGCGCCGATCACCGCCCCGGAATGGATAAGGCAGCGGGCACCCAGCTGACTGCCCGGATAAATCGCCACATTGGGCGCAAGACGGCTGTCCGCACCAATCCTGACTCCCGCGCCGATGCTGCAGTTGGCAGCAATTACGACACCCTCGCCGATCACGGTACCGGCACCGATCCAGACGTTGGGCCCGATGCTGGCAGTGGCAGCCACCTCGCCCTCGACCACAGCGCTCGGATGAATGCCGGGTTCCGGCGCTGGCGGGGGATTAAGCCATTGCGCCACGCGCGCGAAATAGAGATAGGGCTGCGGCGTCAGAATCGCGGCTGTCAGCCCATCCGCCGCAGGCGGCGCCATGATAACGGCCGCGGCGCGGGTGGTTGACAGATGGTGTCGATACTTCGGATTGGCGAGGAAGGCCAGATCGCCAGGACCGGCACTCTCCAGCGGGACAATACGCGAAATCACCGTATCGCCGGCGCCGACTATTTCTCCGCCAAGGCGGGCGACGATCTGGTCGAGCCGCAGCATCACGGCCGGGAGCTTACTTGGTGCCGGCGCCGTCACCCAAGGCCTTGATCACCTTGTCGGTGATGTCGATGCGCGGGTTGGCGTAGACCGCCTCCTGGAAAATGATGTCGTACTTTTCGGCTTCCGCAAGCTGCTTGATGATCTTGTTCACGCGCTCGAAAATTGAAGCCATTTCCTCATTCTGCCGCTGGCTCAGATCCTCGCGGAACTCGCGCTGCTTGCGCTGAAACTCACGATTGAGATCGCCAAACTCGCGTTCCTTGGTGCGACGCTCGGTCTCGGCCATGGTCACCGCATTCTTGTCGATATTTTCCTGCATCGTCTTCAGCTGCTTGGCGATGCGTTGCAGTTCCTGATCGCGTGGTTCGAAATCCTTTTCGATCTTCTTCTTGGCACGCGCGGCCTGCGGCGCGTCATTCAGTATCTTCTGACTATTGACGAAGCCAATCTTGCTGTCCGCCAGAACACCGGCAGAAAAGGACAGCAAGGCAATACCGGCAAAAATGATTTTTTTCAGCATGACTCTCTCGCTATAGGTAGAGGCTCAAAACGCCGAGCCCATCTGAAACTGCAGACGCTGTAACTTGTCGTCCTTCGTCGTGTTGAGCGGATTGCCGTAGGAGAACTTCAAGGGACCCATGGGCGAATTCCACGCCACGGCCAGCCCGACGCTGTATCTCAGGTCGCCCAGATTGAACTTGTCGTTGGAATTCTTGCCCGGGAAAACATTCGGGCCCCAGACATTGCCGGCATCGACAAAAGCGCTCATGCGCACCGACTTGTCCAGCCCCATGCCGGGAATAGGGAACAAAAGTTCGGCATTGCCGACCACTCGCGTGTCGCCGCCCACCGGGTCGTTGGTTAAGGGATCGCGAGGCCCCAGCGTATTCGACTCGAAGCCGCGCACCGAACCAATGCCGCCGGCGTAGTAATTCTTGAAGAAAGGCAGATCCTTGCCGCTGTAGCCCCTGGCGATGCCCACCTCGCCGTTCAGGGCCAGCGTCAACTTGCCACGCTCAACAATCGGAAAGAATTGCAGATGCTGATAGCTGCCACGGTAGTAGGTTATGGTGCTGCCGGGAACCGCAAGCTCGAGCACGGCCTTGCGCAACTTGCCTGCGGTGGGCATGATCAGGCTGTCGCGTTCATCCTTCTGCCAACCCACGGTTGCCAGCCAGGTATCCGTGGTCTTGCCATTGTCCGCTATGTATTTAAATATTTGCGCGGAAGCGTTGGTACCGGGATTATTGATGGTGGTGTGATCGTATGAAAAGCCAAAATTGACGTAATCGTCCTCGCCGATCGGAACCCCCCAGCGCATGCCGCCGCCCGCCGAACTCGTGCTGTAGTCGGTGGTCGACAGCGACGAGGTGTCGACATTGCGGATGTAGGCATCAAACCCCTGACTGACGCCATCGACCGTGAAGTACGGATCGGTATGCGATATGGAATAGACCTGGTTCGACTTGCTGGTGCTGATCTGGAAGCTGAGGTGCTTGCCGCTGCCAAAGAGGTTCTGCTGTGAAATCGACCCCGAAAACGTCAATTTCTCGGCGCTCGAAAAGCCCGCCCCCAACATGAGGTTGCCGGTGGGTTTTTCCTTGACCTTGATCTCCATGTCGACCTGATCTGTTGTTCCGGCGACAGGCGGTGTTTCCACCGTCACTTCCTCGAAATAGCCCAGCCGGTCGACCCGGGTACGCGACTTGTTGATCTTTTCGCCGTCGTACCAGCCGGCTTCCGACTGGCGCATTTCGCGGCGAATTACCTCGTCGCGAGTCCGCGTGTTGCCCGACACATTGATACGACGCACATACACCCGGCGTCCCGGATCAATGAACACGGTGAACGCCACCAGGCGCTTTTCCTTGTCCAGTTCGGGCGCCGCATTGACGTTGGCAAAGGCATAGCCTTCATTGCCCAGGCGATCGCTGATGGCTTTGGTGGTCTCGGTCATGTTCTCGCGCGAGAACACCTCGCCGGGCTTGACCTTTACCAGCTTCGTTAATTCGTCTTCCGGCACCAGCAACTGGCCGGCCAGCTTGACCGAGGAAACGGTGTACTTTTCACCCTCGGTGATATTGATGGTGATGTAGATATCCTGCTTGTCCGGTGAAATCGAAACCTGGGTGGACTCGATATTGAATTCGAGGTAGCCGCGATTAAGGTAATACGAGCGCAGGGTCTCGATGTCCCCCGAAAGCTTCTGCTTGGAATATTGATCGTTTTTCGTATACCACGTCAGCCAGCCCGGCGTGCGCAATACCATCAGATCGAGCAAGTCCGATTCCTTCATGGTGCCGGCGCCGACGATGTTGATCTGCTTGATCTTGGCGATGTCGCCTTCAACGACGGCAAAATTAACGCCGACGCGATTGCGCTCCAGCGGCGTGATGGTAGTCGTCACCTGGACCGCATAGTGTCCCTGCGCGAGATACTGGCGCTTGAGTTCCTGTTCGGCGCGCTCGACCATGGCCCGGTCAAAAATGCGCGACTCGGCAAGACCGACCTCGCGCAACGACTTCTTCAGATCTTCCGGCTTGAAGGCCTTGAGCCCGGTGAATTCCAGGGAAGCGATGGCCGGGCGCTCTTCCAGCACCACCACCAGCACCTGCCCGTCAACCTCCAGACGCACGTCCTTGAAGAAGCCGGTGGCGAACAGTGCCTTGATCGCCGCCGCCGCCTTCTCGTCGTTCATCGTGTCACCCACCTTGATCGGCAGGTAGGAGAACACGGTTCCGGCCTCGGTACGCTGAATGCCTTCGATCCGGATATCCTTGATCTGGAAGGGATCAAAGGCCAAGGCAGTGCGCGCCAGCAGCGCAAATACCAGGCCGGCAAGGAGCTTCTTGGATACGGCCGCTGCGCTTAACGCCGATAAAGCCGGCATTAGCCTGCTCTGAAACTTCGTTTTCTTCATGTATTTGGACGAAAATTAGCCGGAAACAAGGCGGTTGATATCGTTGTAAAAGGCAAAAGCCATTAGCAGTGCCAGCAGGGCGAAACCGATCTGCTGGCCCATTTCCATAGCGCGTTCTGACACCGGACCACCCTTTAGAAACTCGACGAGATAATACATCAAATGCCCTCCGTCCAGAACGGGTACCGGCAGCAGATTGAGCACGCCAAGACTGATGCTGATCAGGGCCAGAAAGCGCAGGTAATAGCTGGGTCCCAGCCGCGCCGATTGGCCTGCGTAATCGGCGATTGTTACCGGGCCGGAAAGGTTTTTCCATGACAGTTCGCCAGTCAGCATGCGTCCCATCATGCGCAGGCTGAGGATCGACGTGTCCCAGGTCTGCCGCAGCGCCCGACTGCCCGATTCGAGGGGTCCGTAGCTAACCACCACGGTCATCTCGAAGATCTCCCCCTGGCCTTCCCTGGCCATCAGGCCCAGCCGACCCAGCTTTTGCCCGCTCTCCTCGGCCAGGCGCGGAATCGCTACCAGATCGAGTTGTCCGCCGTCCCGCTCGACAGCGAATCTCAACGCTCGTCCCGGCGCTGCCCGCGCGGCGGCGGCCAGCTCAGCCCATACGGAAATTGCCTTGCCGTCAATCGCCAACACCCGGTCGCCCGCGCGGAACCCTGCTTCGGCGGCGGCCGAATCCGACTGCACCTGCCCCACCACGGCGGGTAGAGGCGGCCGGTAGAGGACCAGGCCCAGCAGGCGCAGTGGGTCCTTCTCCAGTTCTTCCAGATCGAAACGATCACTGGCGAAACGGTAAACACCGATCTCACGCTGCGGGCTGATCACCTCCAGTTGCAAGGACTCCTTGTCCAGCGCACGTCGCATGACTTCCCAGCGCAATTCCTGCCAGGTCTCGATGGGCGTGCCATTCACGGCACGCACCGTGCCGCCCTCGGCTATGCCGGCCATCGCCGCCGGCGTCCCCGCCGGCGGTGAACCGAGGCGCGGCTTGAGCTCGGTGACGCCATGCATGAACAAAAACCAGTAGAGCACGATTGCCAGCAGGAAGTTTGCCGCCGGGCCCGCCGCCACGATAAAGGCGCGCCGGCCGACGGATTGCCGGTTGAAGGCGCGCGGCAAGTCAGCGGCAGCGACCTCGCCTTCCCGCTCGTCGAGCATCTTGACGTAGCCGCCCAGCGGAAACGCCGATACCGCCCACTCGGTGCCGTCGCGCCCGTAGCGGCGCATCCAGATCACCTTGCCGAAACCGAAGGCAAAGCGCAACACTTTCACGTTGCAGTAGCGCGCCGCAAGGTAGTGTCCCATCTCGTGCACCACCACCAGCACCGCCAGGGCGACCAGGAAGGCACCGACATACCAGGCCAGCATTTGAGGATTCATGTGGCAGCGCCCAGCCGAGCGAGGATTTCCGTCGCCACCGTGCGGCCCTGTCGATCGGCTTCCAGCACCGC
>JANMTA010000435.1:0-3030 GCA_031389965.1 Betaproteobacteria bacterium | reverse complement strand
GAGTACAAGCAAACCCCCGCGCAACTCATGAAGTTCCGCCAGTATTCGATGTGCATCAACTGCATGCTGTGCTACGCGGCCTGCCCCCAGTACGGCCTGACGCCGAGTTTCATCGGTCCGGCGGCGCTGACCCTGGCGCACCGCTACAATCTGGATTCGCGCGACGGCGGGCGACTGGCCCGCCAGGAAGTGGTCGCCACCCATGAAGGCGTCTGGGAATGCACTTTCGTCGGCGCCTGTTCCGAGGTCTGCCCGGCCCACGTCGACCCGGCCAGCGCATTGCAGCAGATGAAGATCACCAGTTCGGTCGACTGGATCGTCGAACACCTGATTCCGGGAGGAAAACCATGAGCCGCAAACCCTTGGTACGTGAAGTCCCGCCGACCACCTGGTACTTCCGCCAGCCGCGCTACCTGCGCTACATGTCGCGCGAGATCACCAGCATTTTCATCGGCGCCTATTGCGTGCTGCTGGTGGTCGCCCTGCATCGCCTTTCCGCCGGCCCCGCCGCCTGGGAAGGCTTTCTGCAGGCGCTGCAAAGCCCGGCTTCAATCGTGTTTCAGTTCCTGTGCCTGGTCGCCGCCATCTATCACGCTGCAACCTGGTTCAACGCCACGCAGAAGGCCATGCCGATACAAATCGGCGAGGACTTTGTGCCCGGCAACCTGATTTCGGGTGCGCATTATGTTGTGTGGGCGGTGCTGTCCGTCGTCGTGCTCTATCTTGCGGGAGTGTTCTGACCATGGCCAAGTCGCACAAACCGCTCGTCTGGTTTCCCTTCGCCGCCGGAGGCACAGTCATCGCCTTCTGTATTCCGGTGATCGTCGTGCTCACCTTTCTCGCCGCGCTGGGCCATGTCCCGGCCGGGCTCGGCTACGAGAAAATGCACGCCTTCGCCACCAACTGGCTGGGCAAACTGATCATCTTCGGCGTGGTCGCCCTGTCGCTGTGGAGTTCCGCGCATCGCCTGCGCTGCACCTGCTATGACTTTGGCCTGCGCGCCGACACAATGGCTGCGACCGCCTTCTATCTCTTGGCGATCATTGGCAGCATTGCATCCGCGGTATTCCTGCTGAGAATCTAGCAAGGGCAAACCGGCAACAACTCGATTCCACTGCAGGAAAGGAAGTCCATGGCACCACCCCCACCCGCCTCGCGCGAGGCGGTACGCGAAGAACGTCTCGGCGATGTCTGGAGCAATGAACTGAACGACGTCTTCGCCGACGTCGCGCCATATTACGACCGCGCCAACAACATCGCGGCACTGGGGCAGTTCGGCAACTTCCTGCGGCGCTTCATGCAACTGGTCGATCTGCAGCCGCAGCAGAAGGTACTCGATGTCTGTGCCGGCACCAATGCCATCGGCATCGCGCTGCTGAAACGCGAACCAACCCTCGACGTGCACGCCATGGATCGCAGCGTAGCCATGCAGACCGTCGGCCAGCAGCGCGCCGCCGCGTTCGGATTCCAGATCAAGAGCACCATCGGCGACGTGCACACCCTGCCCTTCCCCGACAATCATTTCGATGTTGTCACGCTGCAGTTCGCCTCGCGCCATTTGCGCGTGCGCGAGGTATTCAGCGAGATCCTGCGCGTACTCAGGCCCGGCGGCCACTTCCACCATTCGGACATGCTGCGTCCGCGCAACGTGATCGTGAAGAACCTCTACTACACCTACCTGCGCGGCTGCCTCGGTCTGACCGGCCTGATAGTCGGCAGCGGCCCCGCGGCGGTCAAGGCCAAGCAGTATTTCCTCGACGCGCTGGAACTGTTCTACACCGCCGAAGAACTGTCGATCCTGCTGCGCGAACTGGGTTATGTCGAAGTCAAGGTGGATACCGTGTTTCACGGCATGCTGGGCTTTCACCGCGCGGTAAAGCCGCTCCTCGCCGTATCAGCCTGACCGGGACCGCAACAAGGTGAAGCCGGCGCATTCCCTCGCCAGACTCAACGGCCGGATCCTCAACGCCTACAGCCGGCGCACCACCACCGCACTGCGCGCTGCCTTGCCCCTGCGCCTGGCCCTGCCACATCTGGAACCCGTGCTGGCACTCAACGTCGACAAAGAGGTGAAGAAGGACACGCTGGTGATCCTGCGCGCCCGCGAGTTGATGCGGGCAGGCCCGCTCGACTGGAACGAGGTCCTGCCGCAACTGCTGCAGGCGACCAAGGAAATCGACCGCCTGTTTCTCTCCCGCGTCGGCGCATTCCCGGTCGACATCGTGATCCGCTATGAGGAGATCGCGCCGATCCGCGCCCGGCGCATGAAGCTGCTCTACGACGCTGCGCTGAAAATACTCGCGGCGCGCGACCGCGACCTGCGCCTGCGCGGCGCCATGCAGGCAAGCTTTTCGCGCGACGAATTCGCGCAACTGCTGGATCAGTTGTTCCGCCTGTATGCCGAGGAAACCCGCTCCCTCAGCCGCTCGGTGCGACTGCCCGCACTTCTGGTACCGCTGCGCGAACTCATCGCGCAGGAACTGTTGAACGTCATGCTCCGGGTCGCACGACCCCTGGCGCTGGAAATCGCCGCGGCCGCCTACCGGCGGCCCGACAGTACCAGTCAAACATAGGGAATGGTACGTCGTTCGCCGCGCCCTTCGTAGCGATCGCCTCAAAGCCACCTCAGTCCTGTACCCGGTTTATTTTGCTTGATGAGCCAATCGAGATACATGCATTGCGGTTATTAAACGCGGCAAGCCGGTGCGGGCACGCCTGACCTTAGGTCTACGCCGTAACACCAGCGCCGACTTTTTTGGCTCGGCCGCCCTGCGCGCCTAAGCGAAACGACCTTCCGCGTAGTGGCTTCGGCCGGCGCTTCGCGCCTTAACGCTCGCTGCGCTCACGGTAGCCTGCGCCGCTACATCACTGGAAGGTTCAGCCGAACCTTCCCTCCGGGTAGTGGCTTCGGCCGGCGCTTCGCGCCTTAACGTTCGCTGCGCTCACGTTAGCCTGCGCCGCTACATCACTGGAAGGTTCAGCCGAACCTTCCAGTGATGTAGTCTTCCGTGGCCTTCTTCTGCGGCTTGA